>NZ_CP019437.1:3677500-3910681 GCF_001940525.2 Thioclava nitratireducens | reverse complement strand
AAAACTGCAACAGTTTCGTGTCAAGGCACTGATTGTCCAAGAAAAAACGCGCCCACCAAATAGGCGGACGCGTTTTTTCTCAAGGAATCCAGCGTATTCCGGAGCCGGCTCGACCCCGGGGCGCAGATCAGGCGTTGAGAGCCTTCACGCGCGACGCAAGGCGCGAGACTTTGCGCGATGCGGTGTTCTTGTGCAGAACGCCCTTGGTGACGCCGCGAGCCAGCTCGGGCTGGGCAGCGCGCAGAGCGTTGGTTGCCGCTTCGTAGTCGCCCGAAGCGATCGCTTCTTCGACTTTGCGGATGAAGGTACGGATGCGCGAACGACGAGCTTTGTTGACGTCTTGGCGGCGCTCGTTCTGACGGGCGCGTTTCTTGGACTGGGGCGTGTTAGCCATGTGTATCTTCCCACTTTCCGGGTCTGTTCAAATCTTTCAATCGCACGACAGACCCCGGGCTCCAGCGAACCTAGATGATTCTAGCCTAAGCGGGCTCCACGCGCATGTGAGGCGGCCTCATAAGGCAAATTGCGCAAAAGGGAAAGGGAATAATGAAAAGCGGGGCCGAAGCCCCGCCATCTGGTGTCGTGCGAGCGGCCCGAAAGGGCTCACTTGTCGCGGAATTGAGGCTCGCGCTTTTCGAGGAAGGCAGCCATGCCCTCTTTCTGGTCGTCGGTGGCGAAGAGCCCGTGGAACAGACGACGCTCGAACAGGATGCCTTCGTTCATCGTCGTCTCGTAGGAGCGGTTCACCGCTTCTTTCGCGGCGCGAGTCGCAAGCATCGACTTCTCGGCGATCTTCTGCGCCGCAGCCATAGTCTCGGGGATCAGCTTGGCATTCGGGACGACCCGGCTGACAAGTCCCGACCGTTCAGCCTCGCCGGCATCCATGAAGCGGCCCGTGAGGTGCATGTCCATCGCCTTGGACTTGCCCACAAAGCGCGTCAGGCGCTGGGTGCCGCCGATCCCGGCGATCACGCCGAGATTGATCTCGGGCTGGCCGAACTTGGCGTTCTCCGCGCAGATGATGAAATCGCACATCATCGCCAATTCGCAACCGCCGCCGAGCGCGTAGCCCGCCACTGCAGCGATGATCGGTTTGCGGATGCGGTTGATGGCATCCGCTTCCTTGCCGAAGAAGTCGCTCGTGAACATGTCCACGAAGCTCTTTTCCGACATTTCCTTGATGTCTGCGCCAGCCGCGAAGGCCTTTTCCGAACCGGTGATGACGATGCAACGCACCTTGTCATTCTCTTCCGCCGATTTCAGCGCCTCGGCCAGTTCCCCCAGCAATTGCGAGTTCAGGGCGTTCAGTGCGTCGGGGCGGTTGAGCCGGATCAGGGCAACGTAATCCTCGATCTCGACGATCAGGGTCTGGTAGGCCATTTCGGTCTTGCCTTTCCTTGTCTCTGAACGGGACTCCTAGCAGAGCGTCAAATCAGATCAAGCGTCTTGTGATGCCGGAGCGCTGCGTCATTTCTGGCAGGCCGGGCAGAAAAAGGTGGATCGTCCGGATTGAACGATGCGCCGGATCGGCGTCCCGCAAGTGCTACAGGGCGCGTCCTCGCGGTCGTAGACATGGAAGCTGTGCTGGAAATATCCCAGTTCCCCATCCGCTTGCCGATGGTCGCGCAGAGACGACCCTCCCGCCGAGATCGCCTCGGTCAGCACCTCGCGGATGATCGGCACCAGCGAGGCGATGCGTGCGTTCGAAATCCGCTTCGCCTGACGGCGCGGGTCGATACCTGCCCGGTGCAGCACCTCGCAGACATAGATGTTGCCCAGACCCGCCACGACATGCTGGTCGAGCAGCGCAGACTTGATCGGGGTCGCGCGCCGTTTGAGCGCCTCGACCAGATAGTCTTCGTGGAAGTCGTTGCCGAAGGGCTCGGGGCCCAGGCCCGCCAAAAGCCAATGCGCCTGCTCGCGCTCGGTCAGCACCAGATCCATCGCCCCGAAGCGACGCGCGTCATTGAAGGTCACACGTCCGCCACCCGCCATGTGCAAAACAACGTGATCGTGTTTCGCAGGCGCGGGATGTTCGAGGTGAAACTCGCCAAGCGCCACGCCCGAGACCAGCATGCGGCCCGACATCCCGAGGTGGATCAGCAGGCTTTCTCCGCTGTCGAGATCCGCGAGGATGTATTTCGACCGTCGCCGCAGACGGTCCACGCGGGCCCCCTGCAACCGCTCGGCCATCCGCTCGGGCAGGGGCCAGCGCAGGTCGGGCCGATTGACTTCGGCACGCTCGATCCGATGGCCTTCCATGGCCGGGACCAACCCGCGACGAACCGTCTCGACCTCGGGCAATTCGGGCATAGTTCCTCCTCATCGCATTGTCTTGGGGCAAAGGGCCCCTATAAGAAGGGGGTGAAATGAGGATCGGCAAGGGCCCATGAGCGCAGAGCAATCAAAGACCACGCATTTCGGTTTTCAGACCGTGGACGAAGATGCCAAGGCAGGCATGGTTCACGGCGTGTTTTCGCGAGTGGCATCGAAATACGACATCATGAACGACCTGATGAGCATGGGCATCCACCGCGTCTGGAAGGACGCGATGATGGATTGGCTCGCGCCGCGACCGGGTCAAAAATTGCTCGACGTGGCGGGCGGGACCGGCGACGTGTCCTTCCGCTTCTTGAAACGCGCAGGCTCGGGCCACGCGACGGTCTGTGACATGACCGAATCGATGCTGATCGAGGGCCGCAAGCGCGCCGAGGCCGAAAGCATGGCCGACAGTCTCGACTGGGTGGTCGGCGACGCGATGGCGCTGCCCTTCGCGGATAATTCCTTCGACGTCTACACGATCTCTTTCGGCATCCGGAACGTGACGCGGATCGCGGATGCGCTTTCGGAGGCCTACCGGGTGCTCAAGCCTGGTGGACGGATCATGGTGTTGGAGTTCAGCCAGATCCCGAATGAACTGATGCAGAAGGCCTATGATCTCTATTCCTTCAACGTGATCCCGAAGATGGGCGAAATCGTCGCGAATGACCGCGACAGCTACCAGTACCTGGTGGAATCGATCCGCAAGTTCCCCTCGCAGGAGACCTTCGCGCAGATGATCCGTGAAGCCGGGTTCGACAATGTCTCCTACCGGAATCTGTCGATGGGAATCGCGGCGCTGCACTCGGGTTGGAAACTTTAACCGATGCGCGGACCCCACAACATCTGGCGCCTGATCCGGACGGGCGCGACCTTCATCCGCACGGGTGCGATGCATCAGGCGCTTGAGGCGATGGATGCGCCGCCGCGGCTGCGCGCCGTGGCCTATGCGATCAGCGCGCCCTTCGCGTGGCTTGGCTACAAGGGCGATCCGGAGCTACCGCCGGTCACGCGCGCGATCACCGCGCTGGGCCCGGCCTATATCAAGTTCGGTCAGGTCCTCTCGACGCGGCCGGACGTGGTCGGCGCCGAATTGGCCGATCAGCTGCGCGTGCTGCAGGACAAGCTGCCGCCCTTCGAGACCTCGATCGCCAAGCGTATGGTCGAAGACGAACTGGGCGCGCCCGCCGATCAGCTGTTCATCGATTTTTCCGAGCCCGTCGCCGCCGCTTCGATCGCGCAGGTCCATTCCGCGCGCCGTGCCGACACGGGTGAACGGGTCGCGGTGAAGGTATTGCGCCCGGGGATCGAGCGCGCTTTCCGTCGCGATCTCGACGCCTTCCATTTCGCCGCCGCGATGATCGAGCGGATTTCGCCCGCGTCGCGGCGCTTGCGCCCGAGCGAGGTAATCAAACACTTCGAATCCGTGGTTCTGGGCGAGTTGGATCTGCGTCTGGAGGCGGCTTCGGCTTCGCAATTCGGCGCCAATACCGTAGGTGATGCGGGCTTCCTAGTGCCACAGCCGGTCTGGAACCTCTCGGCCAAGCGGGTGATGGTGCTTGACTGGGCGGAAGGTCTGCCGATGGGCGACCCGACGGGCCTGCGCGATGCGGGACATGACGTGGCCGCCATCGGCGAGCGCGTGTTGCAACTGTTCCTTAGCCATGCGCTGCGCGACGGGTTTTTCCATGCCGACATGCATCACGGCAATCTCAAGGTGGCTGGGAACGGGGATATCCTCGCCTATGATTTCGGGATCATGGGGCAGATCGACGAATATACCCGCCGGGTCTATGCCGAGATACTCATGGGCTTCATCCAGCGCGACTACAAGCGTGTGGCCGAGGTGCATTTCGAGGCTGGTTACGTCCCCGCCGATCGCGATGTCGACGAGTTCGCGCTGGCGCTGCGCGCCGTGGGCGAGCCGATCTTCGGGATGGACGCCGCCCATATCTCGATGGCGCGGCTTTTGGCCTATCTCTTCGAGGTGACGGAGCGCTTCGGGATGCAGACCCAGACGCAGTTGATCCTGCTGCAGCGCACGATGGTCGTTGTTGAAGGCGTGGCGCGTTCGCTCCACCCGTCCATCAACATGTGGGAAGTCGCGAAGCCGGTCGTGGAGAAATACATTCGCGAAAGCCTCGGTCCGCGTGCCATCGCGAATGATCTGCGCAAGACGGTGCAGGTTCTGGGTCGCTTCGGGCCGCAACTTCCTGACCTCGTGAAGGCGGCGATCCGCAAGCAGACCGAACCGACACCGCCCCCGGTGACGGTGACCCGCTGGCGCTACGCGGCACTGATCTCAGCTGGGACGGCCCTTCTGCTGCTTGGCGTCGTCCTGGGCGAGCTGCTTTAACCCTCCCGCAGCGCGCTGACCGTATCGGCGGGAACTTTGGCCCCGCCTTCGAGCGTCAACATCGCGCCGTTAGCGCCTGCTTGCACCTCGACCACCCGGCTATAGGCCGCGACCGGATCGGTGCCGATCAGATTGCCCGCCGCGTAGCTTTGCAGCGAGAAGCGGTATTGCCCAGCCCCTAGCGATTGGCCCGCCTCGTTGGTTCCGTCCCACGCATAGCTTTCGAGCGTAGGCGAAATCAGCTTCTTCGCGACCTGTTCCTCGGTCGAATCCGTGATCACCAGAACGGCTGCGTCGGCCCCCGATTGCGCCGCGGGCGCAAGGTCGATCGGCGTCGAGCCGTCGAAGTAACTCGGTGCTTCCGCGCGGGCCTGCATTCCGACCCAGCTCGCCAGTTCGCTCAAACCGCCAAGTCCAATCTGGCCTGACAGAGCGATCAGCAGATCGTTGGTCTTTACCTGTTGCTCGACGCTGGAGAATGTCGCGAGTTGCACCGCGAAATCGGCGCTTTCGATCGGATTGAGCGGATCCTGATTTTTCATCTGGGCGGTGAGCATCGTCAGGAAGGTTTCGAAATCCGAACTGAGCGCCGAGGGGGCTTTTGCATCGCCACTGTTCGCTGCGGCCGTGGCGGCGACGTTGGGGTTCGTCGGGGTTACGGGGGAAGTGGTGGTGGTCATGATGATCTCCTACATGCGCAGGTCGAGCCCGCCTTTGTGTGGGGCTAGGCGGGTGGCGGGGCGCGGATTGGGGTCAATCGGCGTCTCAATGTGGGCGACGCCCGGGCCAGTACCTGACCTGTCGAATATATCGGGCCGCCGCTGGGGGCGCTCCTCGCGCTGGCTGAACTGAAAATCGAGCGTGCCGTAACCCAAGTCGCGTATTTCGCGCGCGAAAGTATCGATATGGCGGCGCATGAGGTCGAGTGTTTCGGCGCGATCGGCCTGTATCGCGACCGTCATGCCATGCTGGCTTGCATGGAGGATCATGCGCACGTGGCCCAATTCTTTCGGCGAAAGCGCAATTTCCACTGGCCGATCGGGCATCCACTGCAGTGAAATACCAATTTGATGCGCTATTGACTGCGCGATAGAAGCCGGGGCGGGCTGCGGCGCTGAACTTGTCGGCGCCGCCCCGCCTGTCCCCGCAGCCAGTGGTGCGCTGTGCGCGGCTGAGGTTTCGGGCGTCTCAGCCGTACTGAACCGCGCTCTGGGCAACTGGGACCTCTCCGTGTCCCCCTGCGCCGCCCGAAGCGCAGCTGTCCCCAGATAGATAGCCTGAGCATGGCTCATGCGAGCAGTCGGGGCATGGGCCGCAACGTCTATGGGTAGAATATCACGATCCACCCGGACCGAAGGTTCGCGCGCCTCGGCTTTGTCATTCTTGGACGTATCGCTTGGTGTGCTGAAAAGGCGCGCTGTGTTGAACTGTGGTTGTGGCGGCGGCTGCCAGCGGGTAGAGGCCCGCGCAATTTCTGCGTCGACTGGCGGAGCTTTGGCCGCCAAAGCGTAGTGAGGGTCTGATGCTTTCCCGCTCTGCACTACTTTTGCGGACACAGCGACCGTTTCGACCGTTTCCAAGGATGCGCTCCGCCGCACTGCGATCCCCGCAGCTCCCGCGCTTGGAGGGATAGCGTCGGCTGCCTCGGTGCTTGTGGCCGGTTTTGACGTGAAAACCGGCGTCGCGGCTTCGTGGTCGCCTCTGTTCGGGGATGCTTGCGCCGGCGCTGCCTCTGGCCCATGGCGGATTACAGCCCGGATCGCTTCCCCGTTCGGTTTCGCTGCGGTGTTACTCCGCCCCTGAAAAAACGACTCTGCGGATTGAGATGGCGCCTGAGTTCCGGCTTCTGCAGGAGGCGCGTGCGCGGACCGCGCCGTCTCCTCGGTCTCCGCGGGCAAAGTTTCCGGCGAGGCACGGGGACGGAGAGGCTTTGTGCCTCCCGTGTCCCTTTTCCTGTGACGCTTTGATGCAACATGCTCAGCTACTGGCTGCTCATTCTCGGGGGCGGGGGCGAGCGACTCGTTCACGTCGAAGGTTGCTTTCGGGGCATGCTCGGCACTGTGAACGACCACACTATCGGAAGCAGACGCACCGGTTCTTGCCGGCAAGGACACCGCTGATGTTTGCCCGGAATTGGCAGTTCTTTGTTCTCGCGCGTCGCTCGGCACCGCGAGTGGCTTTCGGTTCGACAGTGATCGTGGTGCCAGCCCATCCTGTCTGGAGTCGTTTCTTTTGGGCTCGATATGTGGTTGCATCGTGACTCCGCTCGAAACTGGAGCAGAAGTCATCATGTTGCCGGAGGTAGTCTCAGCGACTTTTGCTGCGGCTTTTGTCGGGTGCGTTTCGCTGGACTTGTCTGTCTCGGCGCCGTTCTTTCTCCCTCGAGGGCGCGCGTCGCCGTCTCTCGCGGCAACGTTCTTCTCCGTGGGCTTCACGATATCGGTCCCTTTGACCTGGTTTCGTTCGACCGTGGAAGCAGACTGCAGTTGGCGATGGGATTTCTGCCGTCCAAGCAGCACGATGACCTCAGACAAGTCATTTGAAACCGATGCGCGGAGAACGGCACCCTCTCTCTCCTCATGCGCGGACTGATCGTCCTCTGATCCTGCGCCGCTCTCCTTTGATGCGGCCGCGCCCGTATTACGAGCTTCGTCGGTAGTAGGCGCCGCTGCCTCGGCCACGAGCGCGAAATCCCCGCTCGGCGCTTCATCCGCCCGGGTATTGACGGTCGCTGACTTGATTTGGCTGCCCAAGCCTTTCGGTATTTCTGGCATCGGAAAGGGAATCATGGTCCTCACGACCTCTGTCTGTGTCGAAACCACTATCGCGGCAGGAACTTACCGATTCTTTACGCCCGACTGGCAGAGTGCAGAAAATTATCCGCACTTGGAGAGTTCGATGCTTCGCCCGACCATGTCACCAGGGCCGCGTGCCCCGGTCCTTTCGCCGCAAGACGCCAAACTTTTCGCGAAAGCCAAGGCGCTCGAAGCTGGTTTCCTTTCGGAAATGTTGAAAGAGGCCGGACTGCAGGCTGACGACGGCGCTTTCGGCGGCGGCATCGGGGAAGCGCAATTCGCATCTTTCTTAAGAGCCGAACAGTCGAAGGCCATGGTCGACGCGGGGGGGATCGGCCTTGCCGAAGTCATCTTCGAATCGCTCAAGAACGGAGGACAGGATGCCTGAAACGAATGCCGCGGAAGAGCTCATCTCGCTACTGCGCCTCGAACGAGAAGCAATCCGGTCGGCGGAGTTCTCCGACCTCATTGCCTTGAGCGACCGAAAGGAGCGCGCGATGGCCGCGCTGACGAAGCCTGATCGCGGCAGGGTCGAGCAGATTCAGGCGCTTGCTCGCGAGAATCAGGTGCTGCTGGCCTCTGCTCTGGAAGGAGTGCGCGCTGCGCAGGCCCGTCTCGAGGTAATTGTGGCGGCGGCGAAAGGCTTCGATTCCTATGACCGAGAAGGGCGTCCGCAGCCTATTCGCCGCGGTAGTGCGGATTTCGAGCGGCGTGCATAAGCTGTTAATCATGAAAGACATTTCTCAAGAGTTTAGGGACAGGATTTAGCAGGTTGTTAGCCTTTGCTCGGCCATTGTGGCGCCGCATCCAAGCGATGGCGCGCTTCAAAGCTCACGAGGCGCATTGGTCAGAAAGCCATGAGCGCCGCGTCGAACACGCGGCTTTGCAACCGAGTGACGCAAAGCGTCGACATTAAAAGGATAAATCATGTCCAGCATTCTGACGAATACCGGCGCCATGATCGCGCTGCAGACTCTGAAAGGGATCAATTCCGGCCTCGCCACCACCCAATCTGAAATCTCGACCGGCAAATCGGTCGGCTCGGCGAAAGACAACGCGGCCGTATGGGCGATTTCGAAGGTCATGGAGTCCGACGTAAAAAGCTTCTCTGGCATTTCGGATAGCCTCGCGCTGGGGGAATCGACTGTCGCGGTGGCCCGTAAGGCCGCCGAAACCGTGACTGACCTGCTGACCGATATGAAAAGCAAGATCGTCGCGGCACAGGAGTCGAATGTCGACCGCGACAAGATTCAGACGGATATCGACGCACTTCAGGAGCAACTGACGTCGGTCGTCGGGGCGGCGCAGTTCAATGGCCTGAACCTGGTCGATGGCTCCTCGGCTGCGACCGTTAAAGTGCTGTCGTCGCTCGACCGCGCCTCGGACGGCACCGTTTCCGCGAGCCATATCGACGTCACCGCCCAAAACCTCTCTGTCGGAAGTTACTCTGCGAAAGCGGCCTTCACCGGTTCGGCCGGGGTGTCTACCGATAAGGATACCGCCGCCACGACTCTCGCCAAGGCTGATACGACGGGAGTCAAAGTCTTTCTCGATGACACGGTTACCTGGGCCGCGGGCGATAGCGTGAAGGTCAGCCTCGGAGATCAAACGGTCAGCTACACGCTCTCCGAAGCGGATGCGGCGCAGACCGGCACTGCACGCACCGACTTGATCGCCGCTGGACTGAAATCGGCGATCGACGCGCTGGGCATCGCCAACCTGCAAGTCGACTTCACCGCCGGTGTGAGCACCACCAGCGACTCGACCCTGACCTTCAAGAATGATGGCGGCGCCGATCTGGCCGGCGATCTGACGATCGTGTCGCAATTCCTCAATGCGGGCTCGGGCGGTCTCGCCGCGGTCGCATCGATCGACGTGACCACTGACGCGGGGGCGACCGCTGCGCTCACCAATATCGAGACGCTGATCCAGACGGCAACCGATGCGGCTTCTTCCTTCGGTTCGGTCGAGGGCCGGATCGGCACGCAAGCCGACTTTATCTCCAGCCTCAGCGACTCGCTCAAGGCCGGTATCGGGTCGATGGTAGACGCGGATATGGAAGAGGCCTCGGCACGGCTTCAGGCTCTGCAAACTCAGCAACAGCTAGGTATCCAGGCGCTCTCGATCGCCAATCAGCAGCCCCAGAACATCCTTTCGCTGTTCCGTTAAAGTTCGGGTAGGGGCGCCTGATCCGGCGCCCCCGCTTCCCTCATGCCCTCCGCACATGATCAGTTTCAGTCACCGGAAGGATTTCCCGTGTACGCGACGACTTTGGCCAAAACGGCCTATTCCAATCCGAGCCAGCCGATGCGCACACCGCGCGGTCTCGAATTCGAGCTATTTGCCCGCATCACGCGTCGCCTTAAACAGGTGTCTTCGCAGGACGTGCCCTTTGCCGCGCTGGCAGAAGCGATCTTCGAAAACCGCCGCCTCTGGACCGCGCTCGCGGCGGATGTGGCGGATCCCGAGAATGGCTTGCCGCAGGACCTCCGCGCGCGCATTTTCTTTCTAAACGAGTTCACGCAGGCGCATAGCCGTCTCGTCCTTTCGGAAAAGCGTTCGGTCGATGTTTTGATCGACGTGAACACCGCAATCATGCGCGGGTTGCGGCAAGAAGGGATCAAACAATGAGCGGCCTAGTGCTTAAACTCGCCCCAAAGGAGAGAGTGCTGATTAATGGCGCGGTTATCGAAAACGGAGATCGCCGATCGCGGCTCGCGATCATGACGCCGAACGCAAATATCCTGCGGTTGCGCGACGCGATCCATCCGGAAGAGGTGAACACGCCTGTCCGGCGCGTGTGCTATATCGCGCAGCTCGTGCTGTCGGGGGACACCGACCCCGAAGAGGCAAGGATGCAGTTGCTTCGGGGGATCGAACAACTCAGCCAAGTTCTCAAGGATCACGATAGCCGGGCGCAGCTGAATGCGGCCACGCTCGCCGTGATCGAGAACCAGCATTACCAAGCGCTGAAGGCGCTACGGACGCTTCTCCCACGGGAGGAACGTCTCCTCGCCGCGGGCGCGTCATGACTTATCAACCCGTTATTCCCTTTTCCGGGTTCGCGGGGTGGCGGTTTCTCTCGCGCACGATGGAAACGCAGAAGGCGGCTTTCGCGGCGTCGTCGGAAAACCAGCGTCTTGATCGCTATTTCCGTGAGACGATCGGAAGCATCGATACGGCACAGGAACTGGTCGATGACCGGCGCCTTTTGAGCGTGGCGCTGGGCGCGTTCGGTCTCGATGCCGATATCGACAACAAGTACTTCATCCGCAAAGTACTCGAAGAGGGGTCTTTGGATCGCACGGCGCTTGCCAATAAGCTGTCGGATAAAAGCTATCTCGCACTGACCAAGGCATTCGGTTTTGGAGATTTCGCTATTCCGCGCACCAAGCATTCGACATTCGCGGATGAGATCCTGAACCAATTCGAGAGCCGGGAATTCGAAGTCGCGGTCGGCGGGGTCGACAACGACATGCGCATGGCGATGTCCCTTCAGCGTGATCTGCCCGCACTCGCGGCAAGGGACATGTCCGAGCCAGCGAAATGGTACACGATTATCGGATCGCCCGCTTTGAGCCGGGTCTTCCAGACCGCGCTCAACCTGCCGCCGAGTGTCGGCGCTTTGGATGTCGAGCAGCAGCGCGACATCTACATGACCAAGGCGCAACGCGTCTACGGCACCTCCGATCCGGCTGAACTCGCCGCGCCGGAGAAGCTGGTTGCCCTGACGCGGGACTATCTACTGCGCGCGCAGCTTTCGAACATGGCCAGCGTCTCTCCGCAGAATGTCGCGCTCAGCCTGTTGCGGAACACAGGGGCGCAGGGCCTGTCCCTTCGACTCTAGGCTTTAGGGGAACTGCGCTGCACGGCGCAGCTCGCCCGTTTTCAGGCCGCGCCAATTGGTGATTGGCCCGGTCAATCTGCGATGCACCACGGGCGCGTTGGCATCGAGCGCACCAAGGCGGATCAGCAGCGCGATTATCGCCGCTTCCGAGGCCCGGGTTGCGCCATCAGTGATTTTCAGGGCGACGCCGCGCTTCTGATCCGGAAGCATGGCGACGTAGACGCCTTCCGCACCGGTTTTGACGGCGACACGCCCGTTCGCCTCGCGCATGATTTCGGTGCAGGCGCGCCCTTCGCCCGCGACCATTTCAGGATACTCCATCATCGCGTCGACCAGTCGGGCGGCAGCGCGCGCCCGCAGATCGCCGTCCGGTTTCGCCGACGCGAAGAATTGCATCGCACGCGCGAGGCCAGCGAGGCTGGTCGCGAAATTCGGGGCCGAGCATCCGTCGATCCCATAGCGCGGAGAGCTCTCTTCGGTGACCTCTTCAAAGGCGGATTTCACGGCGCGCTGCACCGGGTGATCGATATCGATATAGTCCGGCCCGCCGCCCAGATACCGGTTCAGCGTCAGGAAGCCGGCATGTTTGCCCGAGCAATTGTTATGTGCTTGGCAAGGCGCGCCGTCCGCGCAGATCAGATGTTTCTTCTCGGCCTTGTCGCGCGGCAGATGGGCCCCGCAGCGCAGATCATCGTCCTTCATCCCGAGCGTCGCGAGCCAGTCTTCGACTGCGGCGCGGTGCATGCGAGCGCCGGAATGGCTCGCGCAGGACAGGGCCAGCTGGCAAGTGGTCAGGCCAGCCGCCTCCGCCGCCCCGCTTTCCAGCAGTGGCAAAGCCTGAATCATCTTCACGGACGATCTCGGAAAAATTACTGTTTCGGGATCGCCCCAAGCCGCTTCGATGCCCTCGGGGCCGAAGATCACTGCATGGCCATGATGGACGGATTCACACATCCCTCCGCGCCATAGCTCAATCATTGCCTCGGGTGCCGTCATCGCCTGCCTCCTATGCGCGAAATCTCGCCGTCGCGGGGTTTTCCCCCTAGGCTTTTTAGGGTTAAATGAGTGTTATCGAGAGGAAAACGCATCCGCCACCGAAAACAGGGTGACCAGCCCGGGCGATGCAGAGGCAACGTGACAGCTGGAGGCTGTAAGCATGATGATGAAGGGTCTGCGGATCGCGGCGGTCGCCGCGCTCATGATCGGGGCGGGGCACGGCGCAATTGCGCAGGAAAGCACCAACCGCGTCGCTGCGAATACCGATTGGAGCGTCTTCGTCGATAACGATCCGAAAGAATGTTGGGGCGTGTCGAAGCCGAAGAAAACGGTCAACACCAAAGCTGGGAAGGTCGTACAGGTGAACCGCGGGGATATCCTGCTCTTCGTGACCTATCGTCCGGGTAAGGCGCCCGAGATTTCCTTCATGGGCGGCTATCCTTTCGCGGATGGCTCGACCGTCGATCTGGAAGTCGGGGGGCAGAAATACACCCTCTTCACCGACGGTGGCGGCGCTTGGGCCGGATCGCCGGAAGAGGACGCGAAGATCATCGCCGCCCTCAAGGCTGGCGCAGACGTGAAACTGACCGGTCGTTCGAGCCGTGGCACCCAGACCGAGGACACGTTCTCGCTGATGGGCTTCACCGCCGCGACCGACGAGGCCGAGCAGCGCTGCAAGTAAGCGACCCTCGCGCCTGACATTCGAGCCCCGGCCATGCGCCGGGGTTTTCGCGTTCGAGCCAAAAGCGCGACGCCCCCTGTTAATGCAGGGGCGAATCCCCTATATGAGGCGCCTCATTTCAAGGAAACATGCGATGACCCAGTCTCAGGCTCCGATCACGCAAGACGTGCACACGATCCCGCGCAAGCTGCCCGAAGGCGGCAAGGTGAATCTCATCGGCCTCACCCGTGACCAGCTGCGCGCGGCGCTGATCGAGGCGGGCACGCCCGAGAAGCAGGCGAAGATGCGCGTCGGCCAGATCTGGCAGTGGATCTATTACTGGGGTGTGCGCGATTTCGCGGCGATGACCAACCTCGCCAAGGATTACCGGGCGATGCTGGCCGAGACGTTCGAGATTACCCTGCCCGAGATCGTCTCGAAGCAGGTCTCCGAGGACGGCACGCGGAAATACCTTCTGAAGATCGCGGGCGGCCACGAAGTCGAGGCGGTCTACATCCCCGAGGAAAGCCGCGGCACGCTGTGCATCTCGAGCCAGGTGGGCTGCACGCTGACCTGTTCGTTCTGCCACACCGGCACGCAGAAACTCGTGCGCAACCTGACGCCCGGCGAGATCGTCGGCCAGGTCATGCTCGCACGCGACGATCTGGGCGAATGGCCCGAGAAGAACAGCCCGAAGAACGAGACCCGTTTGGTGTCGAACGTCGTTCTGATGGGCATGGGCGAGCCGCTTTACAACTTCGAGAATGTCCGCGACGCGATGAAGGTCGTGATGGATGGCGAGGGGCTGAGCCTCAGCCGCCGCCGGATCACGCTCTCGACTTCGGGCGTGGTGCCGGAGATCGCGAAGACCGCCGAGGAGATCGGCTGTCTGTTGGCGGTGTCCTTCCACGCCACGACCGACGAAGTGCGCGACAAGCTGGTGCCGATCAACAAGCGCTGGAATATCGAGACGCTGCTGAACGCGCTGCGGGAATATCCGCGCCTGTCGAACTCCGAGCGGATCACGTTCGAATACGTGATGCTCAAGGGGGTGAACGATAGCGACGAGGACGCGCGGCGCCTGGTGAAGCTGATCCGCGGCATCCCCGCGAAGATCAATCTGATCCCGTTCAACGAATGGCCGGGCGCGCCCTACGAGCGCAGCGACTGGGAGCGGATCGAGAGCTTCGCCGACATCATCTATAAGGCGGGCTATGCCTCGCCGATCCGTACGCCGCGCGGCGAGGACATCATGGCCGCCTGCGGTCAGCTGAAATCGGCGACCGAGCGTGCGCGCAAGTCGCGGGCGCAAATTCAGGCGGAGGCGGGTCTTTAAGGAACCCGCTTCGCCGGGTCCGCATTGACGCTGGGTGTGGCTAGTTTCCGGAGACGTCATGACGCGAGAGGCCATCGCCCCGCTGCCAAAGCCCTGCAATGCCGAGGGAAAACCGCGCCGCACCGGCGTGGAGATCGAGTTCGCGGGGCTGACCGAGGCGCGCATCGCGCAGATCGCTGCGCGGGCCTTGGGCGGCGAGGCGCAGCGCAGCGACGGTCAGGACTGGGAAGTCACCGGTACGAAGCTCGGCGATCTGCAGGTCTATCTCGATATCTCGCTGCGCAAACAAGCCGGTGGGACGCTCAAAGAGCTTGGTCTACGCATCGGGCGCGAGGTCATTCCGGTCGAGATCGTGACCGATCCGCTGGACCGCGAAGGGCTCCTGCAGCTATCTGATTTCCTTGACTTGCTGCGCAGCGAGGGCGCGGAAGGAACCGGTCGGTCGCTGCTTTATGGTTTCGGGCTTCACCTAAACCCGGAGATCGCGTCCAGCAACGCAGAGGACATCGTCCGCCCTCTACTGGCCTTCGCGCTGATCGAGGAGTGGATGCGGGAGACATGGCCGATCGAGGCGACCCGCGAAGTGCTGCCCTTCACCGCCCCTTACCCCAAGAAGCTGATCGAAGATTTGGCGCGGCTCGGCCCGGATGCCGCGCTCGACGCGGTGATCCTGGCTTATCGCAAGCACACGCTGTCGCGGAACCACGGGCTCGACATGCTTCCGATCTTCTGCGAACTGCGACCCGACCTGATCGCGCCGGAAGAAGGGAAGGGTGGCACCGTTTCGCCGCGTCCCGCCTTCCATTTCCGGCTGCCCGATTGCCGCATCGACGATGAGACATGGTCGCTCGATAACGAATGGAAGCGTTGGTGGTTCGTGGAGACGCTCGCGGCAGACCCTGAACTGCTGGGTCTGATGTGTCGCGAATGGTTGACGGCGAAAACCGAATTTCATCTGCTGGGTGGGAAATGGCTCGAAACCTGCGAGAAAATTCTGAGGCTTGCCGGGCATAAATGAAGCCTCTGATCGGCATATCGACCTCGCGTCGCACCGGGTGGCGGGTCTATCCTTTCATCGCCTTCGGCGTCTGGCTTGCGGGCGGGCGTTCGGTGCGCTGGGTCGCGGGCAAACGCGCCGAGGTGCGCCATGTCGATGGCGTCATCGTGGGCGGGGGCGACGACATCTCTCCAGAGCTGTATGGCGGCGATCTGATCGCGAGCGCGGTCCTCGATCCGGCGCGCGACGAGTTGGAGAAATGTCTGGTCGAGGAGGCGATGGCGCAAGGAAAGCCGGTGCTGGGGATCTGCCGCGGCGCACAGATGATCAACGTGGCGCTCGGCGGTGATCTGCATCAGGACGCCTACGACCATTACAACGCGCGCAAACACACGACGCTCTTGCCGAAAAAGGATGTGCGGATCGAACCCGGCACCCGCCTCGGTGCGCTGGCCGGCCTGGAGCCGATGCGGGTTAACGCGCTCCACAGTCAGGCGGTGGATCGGTTGGGCGACGGCCTGCGGGTCGCGGCGCGCGACGGCTCGGGCATGGTGCAGGCGGTGGAGCGGATCGAGGAACCTTTCGCCCTCGGCGTTCAGTGGCACCCGGAATACCTGACCTATGCGCACCGGCAACGGGCGCTGTTTCGGGCGCTGGTGGCGGCCGCGCGCGCCGGTGTCGAACATCGCGCGCAGCTTCCCGAGGTCAGCGCCGAGGCGAAGGCCTGAGCCCACGCCTCAGCAGTTGTCGTAATCCCAGCCGTCGATGATCGCGACTGCGTCTTTTGCGGTCTCTACGAAGCTGACGAGCTCGAGATCTTCGGGCGAGATCGTCCCGGCCTCGGCCAGCCGATCCCAGTTGATGATCTCTTCCCAGAATTTTCGTCCGAACAGGATGAAGGGGATCTTCGACATCCGCCCCGTCTGGATCAGCGTCAGCGCCTCGAACATCTCGTCGAGCGTGCCGAAGCCGCCGGGGAAGACGCAGACCGCGCGGGCGCGCATCAGGAAATGCATCTTCCGGATCGCGAAATAGTGGAAGTTGAACGTCAGATCGGGCGTCACGAATTCGTTGGGCGCCTGCTCGTGCGGCAGCACGATATTGAGGCCGATGGACTGTCCGCCCGCTTCATGCGCGCCGCGGTTGCCTGCCTCCATCACGCCGGGGCCACCGCCGGTGCAGATCACGTTCTCCCGGCCATATTCCTGCATCGAACGCTCCGTCATCGCGCGGGCGAAGCTGCGGGCCTCCTCGTAGTAACCCGACAGTTCCGCGAGATATTCGGTCTTGGCGCTCGCCTTGTTTTCGGGGGCAGGGATGCGTGCGCCGCCGAACATGACGATGGTCGACTCGATGCCGCGCTCGTCCATGATCAGTTGCGGCTTGAGCAATTCGAGCTGCAGCCGAACCGGGCGCAGCTCGTCGCGCAGCATGAAATCCACGTCCGTATAGGCCAGCCGATAGGCGGGCGCGCGGGTCTGTGGCGTGTCGGGAATGTTCTTTGCGGTCTGCGCGTCTTCCCGCGAGTGGCGGAACGAATGCGTCGTGTCGTCCTTCATAGGGGCACCTGCTCATTGCGCGATTGGCTCTGACCAACTATAGGCTGAACGCTGTAAAGGCCACCTGAAAGAGGATTTGCCCATGTCGAACGCCGCGCTCGAAACTGCAATCGAAGCCGCTTGGGAAGCCCGCGACACGATCACCCCGTCAACCGGCGGTGAGACCCGCGAGGCGATCGAGGACACGCTCAACGCGCTGGATCGCGGCGAACTGCGTGTGGCCGAAAAGCGCGAGAACGGCGACTGGCATGTGAACCAATGGGCCAAGAAGGCGGTTCTGCTGGGATTCCGCCTGAAGGACATGGAGCAGCAGGATGGTGGCCCGCAGGGCGGTCACTGGTGGGACAAGGTCGACAGCAAGTTCAAGGGCTGGGGCGACAACGAGTGGAAAGCCGGAGGTTTCCGCGCCGTGCCGAACTGCATCGTGCGTAAATCGGCCTACATCGCACCGGGCGTGGTGCTGATGCCCTCTTTCGTGAACCTCGGCGCCTATGTCGACGAGGGCACGATGGTCGATACCTGGGCCACCGTCGGCAGCTGCGCGCAGATCGGCAAGGGCGTTCACCTCTCGGGCGGCGTCGGCATCGGCGGGGTGCTGGAGCCGATGCAGGCCGGCCCGACCATCATCGAAGACAACTGCTTCATCGGCGCGCGCTCGGAAGTCGTCGAAGGCTGCATCGTGCGCGAAGGCTCGGTTCTGGGCATGGGCGTCTATATCGGCAAGTCGACCAAGATCGTTGATCGGGAGACCGGCGACGTGATGTATGGCGAAGTGCCGCCCTATTCGGTCGTCGTGTCGGGCTCGATGCCGTCCAAGAACGGCATCAACCTCTACTGCGCGGTGATCGTGAAGCGCGTCGACGCACAAACCCGGTCGAAGACCGGCATCAACGAGCTGCTGCGTGACTGACAAGCCGGAAAAGCCGAAGAAGAAACCCTCGCGCCAGCAGGTCTTCACCCTGCTGGTCGAGGTCGGTCGCTCGCCCAATGACGGTCTGCCGAAAGGCGCGTCCGGGGCGGGGCTGCTCTGCTACGCATCGGGCGTGGACGAGGCAGAGGCCGTGCGCGAGACCGTGGCGATCCTCAAGCAGGCCGAGATGGCGCCGCTTGACGTCACGGGTTACGGCACGCTCGCGGAACGCGAAAAACAGGGGCACGAGATCGACGACGCTGAACGTGAATTGATGCAACGGGCGCTCGACGAGAACTCCGTGATCATCGCCCAGATGGAGCCGTTTTTCGGCAACGACAAGAAGCCGCTGCAGTAAGCCATAGAGTGTCTTTTGACGCCCGTTGAAACCTCACGAACCGTTGATACAGTGGTTCAAAGGGCAAAACAGCGAGCAGGCAACATGGCAATTCCGGGCAAGATTATCCCACTGACATTCATGGCGTTTTCCGCGCTCTCGGCCTGTGCGGGGCCTCCCGAATCCTCGCCCCGGCCGCTGGCGCGGGGCAGCGCGCCCGTGGCGGATCCGATCCCGCCGACGGACGCCGCAACGGAAGCGCGTTTCGAGTCCTGGCTCGCGGGCTTCAAATCACGCGCGCTGGCGAACGGCATCACCGAGTACACCTGGAACCGCGCGATGGCCGACGTGCGCTACAATCCCAAGGTGATCGAACGCGACCGCTACCAATCGGAATTCACCAAGTCGATCTGGGACTACCTCGACAGCGCGGTCTCGGATGAGCGCGTCGCCACCGGCAAGCAAATGCTGCGCCAATATGGCCCGCAGCTGGATGCGATCGAACGCAAATACGGGGTCGACAAGGAAGTCGTCGTCGCGATCTGGGGCATGGAGAGCCGTTACGGCGCCTATCGTGGGAAGACGGCGATCATCCCGGCGCTCGCGACGCTGGCCTATGACGGGCGACGCGGCGAGTTCTTCGCCAAGCAGCTGATCGCCGCGCTCAAGATCATCCAGTCCGGCGACGTGGATGCGCGGCACATGACCGGCTCCTGGGCCGGGGCAATGGGCCACACGCAGTTCATCCCGACCTCCTATCTGTCCTATGCGGTTGATTTCACCGGCGATGGTCGGCGCGATATCTGGTCGGAAGATCCAACTGATGCCCTGGCCTCGACGGCGGCCTATCTGGCGCGCTCGGGCTGGTCGAAGGGGCAGCCCTGGGGCGTCGAGGTCATCCTGCCGTCTGGCTTCAACTACGGCCTCACCGGCAAGGGCACGAAGAAGAGCCCTGCCGATTGGGCGGCGCTTGGCGTGCGCTCGGCCACGGGCGGCACTGTGCCGAATTATGGCTCGGCGTCGATCCTCGTGCCCGCAGGCGCGAAGGGACCGGCCTTCATGATCTTCGGCAACTTCCGCGCCATCTCGCGCTACAACTCCGCCGACAGCTACGTGATCGGCGTGGGGCATCTGTCGGATCGTCTGAAAGGGAAGGGGCCCTTCGTGCAGGATTGGCCCCGCACGGGCAAGCCGCTCAATTCGAAGCAGAAGGTCGAGCTGCAGGAGAGGTTGACCGCGGCGGGCTTCGATACGGACGGGACCGACGGCAAAATCGGCGCGAATACGTCGAAGGCGATCGTGGCCTTCCAGAAATCGCGCGGGCTGCCGCCCGATGGATACGCCACGTTGGAGCTGCTGCAGGTGCTGCGCGGCTCGTGAATTGCTAGGCGTAAAGTTCAGGGGCGCGGGGGGGGGTTACCTCCGCGCCTCTTGCTTTGAGATCTGCACCGCTAGAATGCCGCCTGCGATCACCAGCACGCCAAGCGCGTCGTGCCAGTCGACATGCTCGCCCAACACCGCCCAGGCGATCGCGACGCCGAAGACCGGCGTCAGGAAGTGGAAGGTCGCCGCGCGCACCGCGCCGATGCGGCCCACGAGGCGGAACCACACCCAGGTCGCCATCAGGCCTGGCACGATTACCGTATAGGTAAAGGCCAGCGCCAGTTTCGGCGTGACGGTCACGTCCAGATGCTCGGTGAAGGCGGAGACCACGGCGAGGCTCACGGAACCCACCAGCATCTGCAGCCCGACGATCATCAAGACGCCGCCGCCGCCGCCGCTCGCGCCGCGCACGGTCAGCGTGGCCACTGCCAGTGCCAAGGCGCCCGCGACGCAAAGACCCAGCCCGAACGGATCGATCCCGCCTTGCAGCCGCGCCCCCATGATGATGCCAACGCCCGCGAAACCAGCGATCAGCCCGGCGATACCGAGGAGCGGAATCCGGTCGCGGAAGACGATCCATCCGAGCGCGCCAACGATCAGCGGCATGGTAGAGGCGATGATCGCGGCGACCGAGGCTTCGACCGTCGTCATCGCGACCCAGTTAAACCCCAGGTAGAGCGCGTTTTGACAAATACCGAAAATGATCGTGGCGCGCCATTGGGCCCGGCTCAGCCGCCAGCTTTGCCCGAAGGCCAGCGCAAGCGCGATGCCGATCCCGCCGGACAGGGCGAACCGCAACGCCAGCGCCGCAAGGGGCGGCGCCTCCGCCACGATGATATGCGTGGACGTGAAAGCCGAAGACCACATCAGGGCAAAGGCGAGCCCCATTCCGATCGCGCGCAGATCCATCTTTCCTCCGGGCCTGAAAAAGGGCGCCCCGATTGCTCGCGGGCGCCCTAAAAACTTGGCTGTCCCTCTCTAGAGAGAGTCCTGCGATCAGGAATTCACGCTGTCCTTGAGCGCTTTCGCCACGGTCACTTTGACCTGCTTGTCAGCCGGCTTTTGCATCTGCTCGCCGGTGGCCGGGTTGCGGACCATGCGCTCGGGGCGCTCGCGGCAGTAGACTTTGCCAATGCCCGGCAGGGTAACGGCGCCGCCGTTCGACACTTCTTTGGTGACGACGTCGGTGATTGCGTCGAGCGCGGCCGAAGCCGTCTTCTTGTCGGCGTCCATCGCCTCGGCGAGGGCTGCCACCAGCTGGGTCTTGGTCATCGGTTTCGACATGTTCGTTCCTCTCTCCGCCCCGGTAATCCAGGGTCAATTTCGTCCGCGTTGCACGGTTGGTGGGCCATGTTCCACACGTTTTTATTGAGCATGGCAAGCCCTTTTCCCAGAATGCGCGGGTTTTTCCCACGTCACAGAAAAGCTGTTTCCTCGAAGCTACGCAATTTCCGGCTGTGAATACGATCCAGAGGCATCTCGCGAAGTTTCTCCATCGCGAGGATGCCGATCAGCAAATGGCTCGCGACTTGGGTGCGGTAGAATTCGGTCGCCATGCCGGGCAGCTTCAGCTCGCCATGCAGCGGTTTGTCCGAGACGCAGAGAAGCGTGCCGTAGGGCACCCGGAAGCGGAAACCGTTCGCGGCGATCGTGGCGCTTTCCATATCGAGCGCAACCGCGCGCGACTGGCTCAGCCGATGTACCGGGCCTGACTGGTCTCTCAACTCCCAGTTGCGGTTGTCGATCGTCGCTACCGTACCGGTGCGCATGATCCGCTTCAGCTCGTAGCCTTCCAGTTTCGTCACCTCTGCCACCGCTTCCTGCAGCGCGATCTGGATCTCGGCCAGCGCCGGGATTGGCACCCAGACGGGAAGGTCGTCATCGAGCACGTGGTCCTCGCGCAGATAGGCATGGGCGAGGACGAAGTCGCCCAGCTGCTGGGAATTGCGCAGACCCGCGCAGTGACCGACCATCAGCCAGGCATGCGGTCGCAGCACGGCGATATGGTCCGTCGCGGTCTTCGCGTTGGAGGGGCCGACGCCGATATTGACCAGCGTGATCCCGCCGCCATCGGCGCGCTTGAGGTGATAGGCGGGCATCTGCGGCAGTTTCGCAAGGCCCGGGATCTCGTCCTGCGGATCGGTGATCTCCTGATTGCCCGGCGCGACGAAGCTCGTATAGCCCGAGTTCTTGTCGCCCAGCAGGCGGCGCGCAACGGCCTCGAACTCGTCCACATAGAACTGGTAGTTCGTGAACAGCACGTGGTTCTGGAAATGCTCGGCCTTGGTCGCGGTGTAATGCGACAGGCGCGCCAGCGAGTAATCCACCCGCTGCGCGGTGAAGGGGGCGAGATGGCCCGAGCCGTCCGGGTTCGGCCCCGCCATGCCGTTGACGATATCGTCGTTCATCCCCGCAAGGTCCGGCACGTCGAACACGTCGCGCAGCGAGAAGTCGAGCACGCCTTCCTGCGGCACCGTCACTTCCGGATGCGCGGCGACGGCGAAATGCACCGGGATCGGGGTTTCCGACGGGCCGACCGTGACCGGGATATTGTGGTTCTTGATAAGCAGGCCCAGTTGCTGCGTCAGGTAGTTGCGGAACAGGTCGGGGCGCGTGATCGTCGCCGTGTAGGTGCCCGGCAGCGCCACATGGCCGAAGCTCAGCCGGCTGTCGGCCTTGATATGCGATGGCACAGAGATGCGCACCTCCGGGTAGAAGGCGCGAAAGCGGTTCCGCGCGGTCTTGCTCTCCAACGTCTCGTTGAATTTCTCGAGCAGGAAGGCGGTCGCCTCGTCATAGAGCGCCTCGAGCCGGGCGACGGCCTCGGCGGCATCGGTGAAGCTCTCCGCAGCCGCGGTTTCCGGGGTGATGAGGTCTAGCGTTTCGTTCATTCAAAAAGATCCGTCAGTTCAAAACGCGTCACGTCGACAAGTCCCAGATCCGAAATGCGGATCTCGGGAATGACGACGAGCGCGAGCAGCGAATGCTGCATGTAAGCGTTGTTCAAAGTGCAGCCGCAGGCGCCCATCGCCTCGACCATCTTGGCGGCGCGCGCGGCGACCGTTTGTGCCGGATCGTCCGACATCAGCCCTGCGATCGGCAGCGGGACGGCGGCGATTTCTTCGCCGTCCTTCCAGACCGAGACTCCGCCGCCCATCTCGCCAAGCGCATTGGCGCAGGCGGCCATCATCTCGCGGTCGGTGCCGACCACGATCATGTGGTGGCTGTCATGGGCCACGGTCGAGCCCATGGCCATGCGCCCTTTGTAGCCGAAGCCCGAGACGAAGCCGTTGGTGACGCCGCCCGTGCCCTGATGGCGCTCCACCAGCGCGATCTGGGCGATGTCCTTGGCGGTGTCGGGCTGGGCGAGCCCGTCGGTCACGTCCAGCTCTGCGGTCAGCGCCTTGGTCGGGGCCTGGTTCTCGACCACGCCGATCACCTTGGCGGTCACTGTGTTAGCGCCCTCCGGTGCCGCGATCTCAAAATCCGCGGCGGTAAGGGTCTTGCCCAGATGCACCGTGTTGCGGGCGCTTTCAGGCCAGTCGTAATGCGGGCAGTCCGCCAGCAGCTTTCCATCCTTCGCCACCGTGCGCCCACGTGCGATGACCTGCTCGACCGGCAGGGTCGCCAGATCCGAGGTCAGGATCACATCGGCCCGGCGGCCCGGCGTGATCGAGCCCAGCTCGCGCTCCAGCCCGAAATGGGTCGCGGTATTGATCGTGCACATCTGCAGCGCGACCAGAGGATCTGCCCCGCACGCCACGGCGTGGCGGAAGACGCGGTTCATATGCCCGTCATTCACCAACGTGCCGGAATGGCAGTCATCTGTGCACAGGATGAAATTGCGCGGGTCGAGACCCTTCTCGGTGACGGCGGTGATCTGCGTCTCCACGTCATACCAAGCCGAGCCCAGCCGCATCATCGAGCGCATCCCGTTGCGCACCCGCGCGATCGCGTCCGCCTCGCAGGTGCCTTCGTGATCGTCGGCGGGCCCGCCCGCGACATAGGCGCGGAACGGCGCGCCCAGATCGGGGGAGGCGTAATGTCCGCCCACGGTCTTATGCGCGTTCTGCGTCGCTGCGATCTCGGCGAGCATCTTCGGGTCGGCATTGATCACGCCGGGGAAGTTCATCATCTCGCCCAGACCGATGATGCCGGGCCATGTCATCGCCTCGGCCACATCTTCGGGGGTGATCTCGAAGCCCGTCGTTTCCAGCCCGGGCGCAGAGGGCGCGCAGGAGGGCATCTGGGTGAAGATGTTGACGGGCTGCATCAGCGCCTCGTCATGCATCATCCGCACGCCGTCGAGCCCCAGCACATTCGCGATCTCATGCGGATCGGTGAACATGCTCGTCGTGCCGTGAGGGATCACGGCGGCGGCGAATTCGGCGGGCGTGAGCATACCGCTCTCGATATGCATATGCGCGTCGCACAGGCCCGGCACCATATAGCGCCCTCCGGCCTCGATCACTTCGGTATCGGGTCCGATGCTGTCCGATAGATCGGGGGCCACGGCAGCAAATCTCCCCTCGGCCACGGAAATATCGTAGCCGTCGAGAACCTCTCGTGTGTGAACATTGACCCATTTGCCACCCCGGATCACGAGGTCGGCAGGTTCGCGCCCGGCAGCCACGGCAATCAATCGCGGTGCGGCTTCGGGCCAGGATTTGATCTTGTTCTTCTGTTCCATGTCCAAGCCTGTCATTGCATGCGGGAAGGTTCAAGAGACGTTGTTATGCCTTCACACAGCCTCTACCTATGACGGATGACAGAAACGCAAAGGAGGCCGTGATGCCGACGCTTCTTTCCATCGGACACGGCTATTCCGCCCGTGCACTCGCACCGCTTCTTCTGGCGCGTGGCTGGCGCGTGATCGGCACTACGCGCAGCGCAGAGAAGGCCGAAATGCTGCGCAGCGAAGGCGTGGAGCCGCTGGTCTGGGAAGGTGGGCCTCTGCCGCTCGATCAAGCGACGCATCTGCTGTCTTCGGTGGCCCCGGGACAGGAGGGTGATCCGGTCCTCGCTGCGCAGCATTCCGAAATCGCTGCATCGCGGCATCTGGAGTGGATCGGCTATCTTTCGACCGTCGGCGTCTATGGCGATCACGCGGGCGGCTGGGTCGATGAGGCAACGCCGCTGACCCCCTCGACCAAGCGCGGGCAGGCGCGGGTGGAGGCCGAGGCGGCTTGGGGCGCGCTGGCCGCAGCCCATGACCTGCCGCTGCATATCTTCCGGCTCGCGGGCATCTACGGCCCCGGGCGCGGGCCCTTCGAGAAGGTGCGGCAGGGCAAGGCCCGGCGGATCATCAAGGAAGGGCAGGTCTTCTCGCGCATTCATGTCGAGGACATCGCGCAGGTGCTGCTCGCCTCGATCGACCGTCCCGATCCGGGCGCGGTCTATAATGTCTGCGACGACGATCCCGCGCCGCCGCAGGACGTGATCGCCTATGCTGCGGAACTACTCAACCTGCCGCTACCGCCCGAGGTGCCGTTCGAGGAGGCCGATCTCAGCCCGATGGCGCGCAGCTTCTATGCGGAGAGCAAGCGAGTGCGAAACGACAAGATCAAACACGACCTCGGAGTCACGCTGCGCTATCCGGATTACCGCGCAGGGCTGCGCGCGCTTCTCGATCAGGCGGGCTGAAGCTCCACCCGCTTCTCGCGCACGGGCAGGTGGACGATGGCCGAGAAGGCACCCACGCCCACGCCGACCCACCAGACCAGCGTGTAATCGCCGTAGATGTCGTAGAGCTTGCCGCCCAGCCAGACGCCGAGGAAGGCGCCCACCTGGTGCGAGAAGAAGACTATCCCGTAAAGCGTGCCCATGTAACGAAGCCCGTAGATATGCGCGACCAGCCCCGAGGTCAGCGGCACGGTCGCGAGCCAGAGCGCCCCCATCGCGAGCGAGAACATCAGCACCGTCGCGGGCGTCATCGGCGTCAAGATGAATGCGGCGGCGACGAAGGTGCGCAGCAGGTAAACTCCCGCCAGCAGGTATTTCTTCGACCAGCGCTTGCCCGCCCAACCCGCATAGATCGTGCCAGCGATATTGGCGAGGCCGATCACCGAGATCGCGGCGGCGCCGAGCGCCGAGGTGGTCTCGATCCCGATCCCGGCCAGCAACGATCCGGGCGGCACCGCGCCGCACATCTCGGTCACCATCGCGGGGAAATGCGCCGTGATGAAGCCCAGCTGATAGCCGCAGGAGAAGAAGCCGAGGAAGATCAGCGTGTAGGACGGATCGCGGAAGGCGCGCATCAGAACGCTGCCCATGCTCTCGGCCATCTCTTCGCGGCTGGCGCGCTCAGGCGCGCGGATCAGCGGCAGGAAGGCCAGCGAGGCGAGGATCACGGCGGCGAAGATCACGAAGACGGTCTGCCACGGGAAATGGCCTAGCAGCAGCTCCGCCATCGGCGCGCCGAAGACCTGACCGGCCGAGCCTGCTGCCGTCGCGATGCCAAGCGCGAGCGAGCGGTTCTCGTCCGAGGTCGCTCGGCCTACCACGGCGAGGATCACGCCGAAGCCGGTGCCCGCGATGCCGAAACCCACGAGGATTTCCAGAAGCTGATGCTGTCCCGGCTCCACCGCGAAGGCCGAGAGCACGAGGCCGAGCGCATAGACCAGCGCACCGAGGATGATCGCCAGCCGGTCGCCCCAGCGCTCGGCAATCGCGCCGAAGATCGGCTGACCAATGCCCCAGGCGAGGTTCTGCACCGCGATGGCGAGCGAGAATTCGGCGCGTGGCCAGTTGAACTCGCTGGCGATCGGAATCTGGAAAACGCCGAAGCTCGCCCGGATGGCGAAGCTCAGCATCAGGATCACGGCCCCTCCGATCAGAACCGGCGTGAACAGTCTGCCTTGTGTCATTCTACGTCTCCCGGCGGATCTCCCTTCCGCGCGGGCGGCATATCGCCATGGATGCTGCAGCGCGTCAATCGCGAGCTTGTCTCGGTCACAATCGCGCGGGAATGCCCCAGAGCCGCTCTTGAACCTCCCCCGCAGCCATGGCCCAATGGCGTGACTTTCGAGGGGAGGCAGGATGTATACGGTTATCGGAACGGTCGGCTCGCGGACGCTGCGCGTGTTGTGGATGCTGGAGGAGCTGGGCGCGGAGTATCAGCACGTGCGGGCCGCGCCGCGCTCGGAGGATGTCGTGGCCTTCAACCCGGCAGGCAAGGTGCCGGTGCTCGTTGTCGACGGCACGCCGATCACCGATTCCACCGCGATCCTCACTTATCTTGCTGATGCGCATGGGAAGTTCACCCATGAGGCGGGTACGCTGGAGCGTGCGCGGCAGGACAGCCTGACGCAATTCCTGCTCGACGAGTTCGATGCGAATCTCTGGACCGCCGCGCGCCACAGTTTCGTCCTGCCCGAAGAGCTGCGGCTGTCGGGCATCAAGAATTCCCTGCGCTGGGAGTTCGAGCGCTCGCAGCGCACGCTGATCCACCGAATGGGGGATGGGGAGTTCGTGATGGGCGAGGAAATGACCGTGCCCGATATCATCCTGACGCATTGCCTCGACTGGGCGCTGATGGCGAAATTCCCGATCGTCGAGCATCGGCTGAGCGAATATCACGACCGGATGCGGGCGCGCCCCGCCTATAGGCGCGCGGTGGCGAAGCGGGACGAGTAAGGGGGCTCTGCCCCCGGTGCTACGGACCTCCCCCGGGATTTTCTATCAAGAAGAAGCGAGCTGTCGCGCGGCGGCGCGTCCGGCATGGCGGCCGGAGGCGAGGCAGGCGGTCAGCAGATAGCCGCCCGTCGGGGCCTCCCAGTCGAGCATTTCGCCTGCGGCGTAGAGGCCGGGCAGGGCGGTCAGTTCCAGATCGTCGGTGAGGCTGTCCCACGCGATGCCGCCCGCGCTGGAGATCGCCTCGGCGATCGGGCGCGGCGCACCGAGAGGCACGGGCAAGGATTTGAGCGTTGTCGCAAGTTGCGTCGGGTCCTTGGGTAGCGGGCGCCCCCATTCCAGAGCGAGCGCGAGTTTCACCGGGTCCAGCTTCGCGCCTTTGCGCAGGCGGTTCGTAAGGCTCTGTTTGGGCGGGATCTTCGCAAGCCGCGCGGCGAGGTCTT
This sequence comes from Thioclava nitratireducens, assembly GCF_001940525.2. NCBI lineage: Bacteria > Pseudomonadati > Pseudomonadota > Alphaproteobacteria > Rhodobacterales > Paracoccaceae > Thioclava > Thioclava nitratireducens. The sequence goes on along the minus strand of NZ_CP019437.1, from coordinate 3,883,110 downwards.
CGGCGCTTTGATCCGGGGCGAGATCGAGGCTCAGCGGCGCGCCCTCGCGCAACTCGGCGGAGAGTTCATAGATGCCGCCGCCCTCAAGGCCACGCTCCGAGATCACGAATTCCCCGCGCGTGCGCCGGGTCGGCGTGATCAGCGCGGCCCCTTTCACGGGCTGGCCGAGCTGGTTTGCCATATGCGCTGACCAGTCGATCTCGAACCCCATGTTGGCGGGGGCAAAGGGGGCGATCTTTACGCCTTTCGCGCTCAGCCAAGGCGCCCATGCCGCATCCGAGCCAAGCCGCGGCCAGCTTGCGCCGCCAAGCGCGAGAATCGTGGCATCGGGGCTCAGGCTCTGGCGCCCCTCGGGCGTGTCGAAGATCAGCGCGTCGCCGTCGAAGCCCTGCCAGCGCCAGCGGGTGTGGATCGTGACGCCGAGAGATTCGAGGCGCGCGATCCAGGCGCGCAGCATCGGCGAGGCTTTCATCACTTTCGGGAAGACCCGACCGGTGGAGCCGGTGAACAGCTCGACACCCAGATCGCGGGCGAAACTCTGCGTCGCCTCGGGGCCGAACGCGCGCGTGATCGCGGCGATCTGCGGGTGGGAATAATGGGACAGGAAGACGTCGAGCGGCTCATCCTTGGTCAGGTTCAGCCCGGACTTTCCCGCCATCAGGAATTTGCGCGCGAGCGTCGGCTTGGCCTCTGCCAATGTCACGGCGACACCGGCCCGCGCCAGTTCCTCGGCTGCCATCAGTCCCGCCGGGCCACCACCGATGACGAGCGCGGATTTCGCCGCCGCGCTCACCGCCGGGCCAGCATCGCGAGCCGCATCAGCGCGCGCTCCATCACCGCCATCTGCGGCGCGCGGCTGGCGGAGCGCAGGGTCAGGTCGGTCTCGACCAGTTCCTTCAGCGCGGTCTCCAGCTTGAACATGCCCCAGCTTTGCGCCTGCCGCTGCATCCGGTCGCGGCGCGGGCCGAAGATCGGTGGACGCATCCGGGCGATGCCTGCACCGGGGCCTTGCGGGTCGGAGGCCGCGGCATGCAGCGCGCGGAAATGGCGCATCGCGGCGATGGCGAGCTGCACGGGTTGCACCCCTTGGCTTTCCAGCCGCCGCATAACCGGACCAAGCTCGGGCGCGCGGCCCTCGGCCACGATGGAGAGCACGTCATCGACGCCTGCCTCGACCGAAGACGGCGCGCAGGCAGCCACATCGGCAGGGGCAAGCGGCGTAGTGTCACCGAATTTGTAGAGCGCGATCTTTTCGACGGTCTGGCGGAAATCGCCTGGATCGAGTGCCCGCGACAGCGCCACGAGATCGGTCATCGCGTCGTTCGAGATGTCGCGCAGACCGGCGCGGCGCAGGATATCCTCGATTTCCTCGCGGCTCGGCGGGTCGTCGTAAATCCCTACAGAATAGGCGTTGTTGTGACCCTCGAAAGCTTTGCGCAGCTTCGATTTCGCGGCGAGCGAGCCTGCGGTGATCACGATCTGCGCATCGCCTTCGCGCCATGCGTCGAGCGCGTTTTTCACTGCATCGGCTACCGCGTCGGTCGCGTCTTCGACGAAGGCCACGCGCGGGCCAGGGAAGAAGCCGACCTCCTTGATCGCATCGAGCAGCAGCGAGGGTTGCTTGCGCAGATCGCCGCCCGCGATCCGGCTCAGGCGCATCTCCTCTTCGCCCTTTGCGCCAATCAATGCGGCGATGACTTCCTGACGGCGGAGGGCCACGCGCATCGCATCGCCCCCGAAGATCAGCAGGCCGGTGCGCTCTGGCTCGGGTTTGGCGAAATAGCGGGTCGCTGCTACGCCGGTCAGTTTCATTCCGGAAGGCTCGGTGCTTGGGACAGCAGGCGCGTTACGATCTGATCGGCAAGGATCACCATCAGACGGCGATGCGCGTCTTCCTGCGCGGCCTGTGAGGCGACCACGGTGCCGGTCGCGGACCACGAGGTGAAGGAGGTGACGCGTCCGGTCAGCAGTACGGCGTTATCGGCCGCATCGCGCAGCGTGTAATCCACAGTGCCGTTCAACTGGTAGCGCGTGGTCGCGTTGTCGGGCGAGATGCCCTGACCGACCGCCTCGGTGTCGATCTTGTAATCGAGCCGGTAGCGGGTGGCCTGCGACGGGCCGAGCCGGGCATACAGCTGCTGAACGAGGGCGAAGGCGTCGCGCGTCGTGGGCGCAGCCGGTTCGACCCCTTCGAGCAGTTTCGCAGCCCCGCCCTGAGGCCCGTAGGCCGGGGTGAAGCCGCAGCCCGCGAGCAGGCCAGCGGCCCCCGCGAGCCCCAGAAATCCGCGTCTGTCAGATGACCACATTGACGATCCGCCCCGGCACAACGATCAGCTTCTTGGGCTGGCCACCGGCCAGCGCCTTGACCACAGCTTCGTCGGCCAGAACCAGCTTTTCAACCTCTTCCTTCGGCATGTCCTTGGGCACCGAAATCTCGGCGCGGCGCTTGCCGTTGATCTGGATCGGCAGCGTCACCGAATCCTCGACTAGCAGGGCCGGGTCCGCCTCTGGCCAAGGGGCTGCGATCACGAAGCCTTCGCCGCCCAGCATCGACCAGACCTCTTCGGCGAGGTGCGGGACCATCGGCGCCATCAGCTGCGCCATCAGCTTCATCGCTTCGCGCTTGGTCTCGGCCCCGGCCTTCGATTTCGACATCGTGTTGGTCAGGCCGTAGAGCGTCGCGACCGCCTTGTTGAAGGTGAAGCCCTCGATCGATTTGGTGACCTCGTCGATCGCCTTGTGGGTGGCCTTAAGCAGCGCCGTATCCTCGGCCTCGTTCGCGGGCGCATCCGAATTGGCGATATCGTCGGCAATGCGGTGCACGCGGGCGAGGAATTTCGACGTGGCTTCGGCGCCAGCGGCGGTCCACTCCACGTCCCGCTCGGGCGGGCTGTCGGACATCACGAAGAAGCGGGCGGTATCGGCCCCGAACTCGGCGATGATGTTCATCGGATCGACGACGTTCTTCTTCGATTTCGACATCTTGGCCGAGGGGATGGTCTCGACCGCTTCGCCGGTCGCCTTCAGCTTACCGTCCTCGACCTCTTCGGGGAGGTGGTAGACGGGGCGATTCTTGGCGTCGCGCGTGAGGTAGATCTCGTGCGTCACCATGCCTTGCGTGAACAGCGCATCGAACGGCTCGATCGCTTTCGCTGGCAGGTGGCCGGTCTTGTGCATCGCGCGGGCATAGAAGCGCGAATAGAGCAGGTGAAGAATCGCATGCTCGATGCCGCCGATATATTGGTCGACGTTCATCCAATACTCGGCCTCGGCCGGATCGGTCGGCGTGGCGGCGCCGGGCGAGGTGAAGCGCGCGTAATACCAGCTCGAATCGACGAAGGTATCCATCGTATCGGTCTCGCGCTGACCCGGCCCGCCGCAATTCGGGCAGGTGCAGTCGCGCCAGCTGGGATGACGGTCGAGCGGGTTGCCAGGTATCGAGAAGTCGATCTTCTGGCCGTCCTCGTCGTAAGGCAGCTCGACGGGCAGGTTTTCCTTCTTCTCCGGCACCACACCGCAGGTCTCGCAATGCACGACCGGAATCGGGCAGCCCCAGTAGCGCTGGCGGCTCAGGCCCCAGTCGCGCAGGCGGAACTTGGTCACGCCCTGACCGATGCCGTTTTCCTCGCAGAAGGCGATCGCGGCTGCTACGCCCTCTTCGCCGGTCTGCACTTCGTCGCCCGCGAAGCCGCGGATATAGCGGACTTTTTCCGATTTCAGCGGGACGTATTCGGCGTCGGGATAGTCACCTTCGAGCGGCTCGAAAACGGGCGTGATCGGCAGCTCGTATTTCGTCGCGAATTCGAAGTCGCGCGCGTCATGCGCCGGGCAGCCGAAGATCGCGCCGGTGCCGTAATCCATCAGGATGAAGTTCGCGATATAGACCGGCAGTTCCCAGCTAGTGTCGAGCGGGTGGCGGACCTTGATGCCGGTGTCCATGCCGAGCTTCTCGGCAGTCTCGATGGCTTCTTCTGTTGTGCCGCCCGCGCGGCATTTCGCGACGAATTCCGCGACCTTGGGATCGTGACGCTCCAGATGCTTGGCGAGCGGGTGATCGGGCGAGATCGCCGCAAAGCTAGCACCGCGCAGCGTGTCGGGGCGGGTCGTGTAGACCTCCAGCCGGTCGAAACCTTCCGGCGCATCGACGGTCGAGAAGGCGAATTGCAGGCCGCGCGATTTCCCGATCCAGTTTGCCTGCATCAGGCGCACCTTCTCGGGCCAGTCTTTCAGGTTGTCGAGCGCGTCGAGCAGTTCTTCGGCATAGTCGGAAATCTTGAAGAACCACTGCGTCAGCTCGCGGCGTTCGACCTCGGCGCCAGAGCGCCAGCCCTTGCCATCGATCACCTGTTCATTGGCAAGCACGGTCATGTCGACCGGGTCCCAGTTCACCACCGCGTTCTTGCGATAGACGAGACCGGCCTCGAGCATGTCGATGAACATCGCCTGCTGTTGGCCGTAATAGTCCGGGTCGCAGGTCGCGAATTCGCGCGACCAGTCGATCGAGAGGCCCAGCGGCTTCATCTGATCCTTCATTACGGCGATATTGCCGTAGGTCCAGTCCTTCGGGTGACCGCCATTGTCCATCGCGGCGTTCTCGGCGGGCATCCCGAAAGCATCCCAGCCCATCGGATGCAGCACGGAAAAGCCCTTCGCCATCTTGTAGCGCGCGACGACGTCGCCCATCGTGTAGTTGCGCACATGGCCCATATGGATGCGGCCCGACGGGTAAGGGAACATCTCGAGGACGTAATATTTCGGCTTGGCCGGATCACGGCGCGCGGCGAAGAGATCCGCCTCGTTCCAGGCCTCTTGCCATTTCGTCTCGCTCTGGCTCGGTTCGTAGCGTGCCATGTCGGGCCCCTCATCACGTCGAATTCTGCGCGAGCTTGCTACACTGGCCTTGGGGGCGAGGTCCAGCCGCCGCGCTCATTTGGACAGAAATATCCCCGCCGGAGGCTGGCTCGGGCGGGGATCTGAATGCGTCCTGCGGTCGACTTTCGGGATCAGAGTTGCGAGTCGCGGACCCGCAGCTGACGTGCGCGGGTGAGAATCGCGTTCTCCACGGCGCGCTGCGTATCGGCGGAAACTGCTCCGCCCCGGGTGCGGATCGACACTTTCAGCGAGCGCGCATCGAGCGCCGGATCGGTGACGTAAACAGTGGCTTTGTAGGCGCGACCGCCGCCCGGCGGGGTGCCGTAGCCGGTCACGATGACGCCGGAGAAGGGGTCAACCTCTTGAATCGGCAGGAAGTCGAGCACTTCGAGCGAAGCCTGCCAGAGATACTTGTTCACCTCGACGGTGATGTTCGGATCGCCCTTGCCGCTGAAGAGGTCCCACACGGTGGATTTCTTCTGAACGCGGCGCGAAGGCCCGTCGATTACGGCCTCGTTGGAGCCGGACAGGTGGTCGAGCTGATTGGCATCGCGCTGCGCGGGGGTGCCACCGCTACCCGAGAAGATGTTGCCGCTCGAGATACCCTTGCCGCAGCCTGCGAGCGCGAGGCACAGGCCCAGAATTGCCGTGCGTTTCAAAAGGGTTCTGGAAGTCATGCGAAGCTGTCCCCGTCGGCCTGCGTCATTGGTTGCCTTTTCTCTAGCCCATGGCCCCAAGCCCGACAAGGTTTTTCCCTTTTCGCCCCGGAATTCGCCCGATCGGCCCGCTGCCATTCGCGGGTCTTGTGCCGCTATACACGCACATGAGGGCTATCGCGAGGTGATGGCAAGGAAAGGCTGCAAGGGCGGGCTGACGTTACTGTGACATGTCTGCACCATCAAACACCCTATTCGACCGGGGCGGGCGCTTTGAGTTGCAATAAAAGGGGTGGGGAGAGAAAACACCGTCATACCCAACTTCGGATTCCCCAGGTTGGGGGTTACCTGTAAGACAATGAGGGAAAACGATGAAAAAGGTTCTCTTCGCGACGACCGCGCTCGTGTTCTCGGCTGGCATCGCTGCCGCTGAGGTCTCGGTTGGCGGTGACGGCCGCATGGGTGTCGTGTACAACGGCTCCGACTGGAACTTCTCGAGCCGTATCCGCGTCTCGTTCACCGCTTCGGGCACCACCGACGGTGGCCTCGAGTTCGGCGGCTCCATGCGCGCTGACCAAGCGACTGCTGCCACCAACGGCACCGCTGCTTCGGTCTACATCTCCGGCGCATTCGGCAAGCTCTCGATGGGCGACGTCGTCGGCGCTTCGGAAGCTCTGTTCGGCGACTACTACGAAGTCGGCTACACCGATCTGTCCTCGATGGACGGCTACGGCAACGACATCATGTACCTGACCGGCGATAACGGCGGCAATGTTGGTAAGAACGTCGCGACCATGGCGGCCACGTCGACCGGCAGCGCCACCACCACGTTCTCTGTCGCCAACACCGGCCCGAACCTGCTGTACACCGGCACCTTTGGTGCGTTCTCGGTCGCAGCGTCGATGTCGGACGGCAAAGCTAACTCGACCGATGCGTCTCAAGAGTACGCCATCGCGGGTGCATATACCTTCGGCAACTACACCGTTGGTTTGGGTTACGAGTATCTTGATGGGCGTTTCACCGGAACCTCCACGGATTCTTCCACCACCCCCCCCACTGTCACCGTTGGCACCGTCGACGGCAAAGCTGACATGGTCACTCTCGCCGGTGTCGCTCAGTTCGGCAACACCTCGGTCAAAGCCCACATCGCGCATGCTGGCAAAGATCTCGACATTGATTACTACGGTATCGGTGCTTCGTCGGTCTTCGGTGCGACCACCGTTGGTGGCTACGTGCAGCACGCTAAGTTCAACGGCTCGAACGAAGACGTGACCTGGTACGGTCTCGGCGCTGAGTACGACCTCGGCGGCGGCGCGACCATCAAGGGCGGCGTTGCTGACAACGACCTCACGGGTTCGGACATGGTTGCCGACCTCGGCGTGAAGTTCTCGTTCTAATCCTTCGGGACAGAACGATGGGAAGAGCGGGCCTTGCGCCCGCTCTTTTCTTTTTGGGCCCTTCGGTGTTTCTTGGGCGCGCTGACGAGGGAGGGCCAGATGGGACTGAGTGACATTCAGGCGCGGATCGCGAAAGCGGAAGACGAGGCAGGGCGCGACGCGGGATCGGTGAAGCTGATCGCCGTGTCGAAAGTTCAGCCCGCCGAGCGGGTCGAGGCGGTTCTGCGCGAAGGGCATCGGCTCTTCGGCGAAAACTACGTGCAGGAAGCGCAAGGCAAATGGCCCGCCTGGCGCGAGGAATTTCCCGGCTGCGAAGTCCACATGATCGGGCCGCTGCAGTCGAACAAGGCGAAGCTGGCGGTGGAGCTGTTCGAGGCAATTCACACGCTCGACCGGCCCTCGCTGGGCAAGAAGCTGGCCAATCTGGCGCAGGCGCGCGGGGCGTCTCCCGATCTTTTCATTCAGGTCAATACTGGCGAGGAGCCACAAAAAGCGGGCGTGCTGCCCGATGATGTCGACGCTTTCGTCGCGGACATGCGGGCGAAGGATCTTCCGATCGTCGGGCTGATGTGCATCCCGCCCGAATCCGAAGACCCTGCGCCGCATTTCGCGATGCTGGCCGAGATGGCCGGGCGCAACGGGCTCGACGGTCTCTCGATGGGGATGAGCTCGGATTTCGAGAAAGCGATCGCGGCGGGCGCAACCCATGTGCGCGTGGGTTCGGCAATCTTCGGCGCGCGCGACTATTCCTAAGCTTTGTCCCGGGCGTCGAGCGCCGGGGGCTTTCCGCCCCCGGACCCCCGGAGGATATTTCCTCCAAGCCGAATTGGAATGTCGAGCGGTTCGCCCGGTGCAACATGCCGCGCGATCCAGATCAGGTGGTCCCGGCGGAAGGCGAGGCAGCCTGCGGTAGGGTAGCCCGCGCGGCGGCGCTGATGCAGGAAGATGGCCGAGCCTTTGCCTGCCTGCGCCTGCGGATAGTTCCAATCGGTGACCAGTACGATGTCGTAAAGCGGATCGGCGCGCCGCATCGCCTCATGCGAGGCGGGGTAGGGTGCGCGAACCAATTGGTTATAGGCCGAATCCTCGGAGGCGTCGCACCACAGATCGCGCGGCCCGATCGGTTCGGCCCAGTCTTGAGGCGCGACAATTCGATCCGCGCGGTAGAACATCCGCAGGATGTGCAGCCGCCCCGAGGGGGTCGCGCCGTCGCCCTCCTGCTTGCTGCCGGTGATGCCGCCGCGGCCGATCTCGACCGGGAAACGGCGGCCGCGAAACAGCAGGCCGGTGGGCGTCAGGCGCATCACAGGATATGCCCCGATTTCGCCGCCTTGGTGGCGAGGTAGTTTTCGTTATGGCGGCTCATGCCGACCTTCAGCGGCACGCGCTCGGTCACGTCGATGCCGTTGGCCTCCAGCATCGCGACCTTGGCGGGGTTGTTGGTCAGCAGCCGCACCTGCGAAAACCCGAGCTTGCGCAGCAGCGCCGCGCCGATCCGGAAATCGCGCTCGTCATCCTCGAAGCCGAGGCGGTGGTTCGCCTCCACCGTGTCGAATCCCTGATCTTGCAGCGAATAGGCGCGCATCTTGTTGGCAAGCCCGATCCCGCGCCCCTCCTGATTGAGATAGAGCAGGATGCCCGCGCCCTCATGGCCCATCAGCGTCAGCGCCGCGTCCAGCTGCGGGCCGCAATCGCATTTCAGAGAGCCCAGAACGTCGCCGGTGAAACAGGCCGAATGCAGCCGCGCGAGAACCGGTTTCGAGCGATCGGGGCGACCGATCTCGATCGCGTAATGCTCCTCGGCGCCATTGTCGGGGCGGAAGATATGCAGGCGCCCCGCTTCGGCGGCGCGCATCGGCACGCGCGCGGCAGAGACCGGGGCGAAAGCCTGCGGAATGTCGGCAGCGGCGAGCGCCTCTTCGGCGGTAATGCAGGTCAGATCCGTCGGCGTGGGGTCGGGCGCTGCGACCATCAGCGCTGCGGGCAGAAGCTGGGCGGACTTTGCCAGCCGGATAGCGGCACGGGAGAGATCCGCATCGCCGCCGCGAAGGGCCTTGAGCGGGCCTTTCATCGGCACGCGCAGATCGTCTGCCGGATCGGCGAGCGCGCGCAGCCAGAGCAGATCGGCGTCTGCAGGCACTTCGATCCGGGCGATATCGGCGTCATAGACCCGGGCTTTCAGCGTCTCGGCCCGGCGCGCGGTCAGCACCAGCGTCAACGGCCCCAGCGCGCGCAACGCCGCGAGCCGCTCGGGCGAGAGCGCCTCGACCGCCACCGCGAGGTGATCTGACAGCAAGACGGGCAGCCCCATGCGCAGATCGGCGCGGGCGCGATTCAGTCGTTCAGCCGGGCTCGGCCCGAGGGAATAGGTACCGGTCATGCGCTCTGAGATAGCCTCGACTGTAACAAATTGAAATATCTGCCGGTGATTCGACACGTCAGCGTGAGATAGGTTTCACCACCCTTGCCATCGCTGTGAAAGGGCAACAGCTATTCGTCAAACGCAAATGGAGGCTCAGGACATGGCATCATTGAAGAAGGTCCTTTTGGTTGACGATGACAACGATCTGCGCGAGGCGCTCGCCGAGCAGCTCGTCGCGACCGATGATTTCGAGGTGTTCGAGGCCAGCAATGGTCACGAAGCTGTAGATAAGGCGAAATCGACGCTTTACGACCTCGTCGTTCTGGATGTGGGCCTTCCCGACACCGATGGCCGTGAACTGTGCAAGAAGCTGCGCAAAAGCGGTGTGAAATGCCCGATCGTGATGCTCACCGGGCATGACACCGACGCCGATACGATCCTCGGCCTCGACTCCGGCGCCAACGACTACGTCACCAAGCCTTTCAAGTTCCCGGTGCTTCTGGCCCGTCTGCGCGCCCAGCTTCGCACCCATGAACAGTCCGAAGACGCCGTATTCCAGCTCGGCCCGTATACGTTCAAGCCCGCGATGAAGATGCTGGTCGACGACAAGGACCGCAAGGTGCGTCTGACCGAGAAGGAAACCAATATTCTCAAGTTCCTCTATCGCGCGACCGACGGCGTGGTGCCGCGCGACGTGCTGCTGCACGAGGTCTGGGGCTATAATGCGGGTGTCACCACCCACACGCTCGAGACGCATATCTATCGCCTGCGTCAGAAGATCGAGCCCGATCCCTCGAATGCACGCCTGCTGGTGACGGAATCGGGCGGCTACCGACTGGTGGCCTGAACTGAAGCGTTTCGCGCGGCATGGGCTGCGTGACGCGCGCCAAGGTTGGAAATGAGGAAGGCGGCTCCTGCGGGGGCCGCCTTTTCCTTGTCCGGCGCTTGGGATGCGCGGCTCAGACCGTGGGGTAGATGTCTTCCTCGGCCTCTTCGAGCGAGATACCAAGCGCATTCAGCCCGTCTTCGAGATGATCGGCCAGCATCGGATTGCCCAGCAGGTAATCTTCGGTGGGCGCGGTCGCTTCGGCCTTGGCGGTGGCGATCGCTTCATCGAGTTCCGACGCGTCATAAGTGTCGCGCCCGACCCACATCACCGCAGTCAGACCTGCTTGCTCATCCTCGTTCAGCGCGGCGATGAAGGCACGCAGCTCACGGGCTTGGCCGGAGCCGGGCACGCCCGCGTCGAACTTGCGGGCGCGGATGATGACATGGGCGATTTTGGCGGGGCTGATGGTGAGCATGTATCCCTCCTGAGAGGCTTGAGTTTGCGCCTCCGCCCTCTTTTGCGCAAGCGGCAATAGGTGTCAGTCTTCCTCTTGCACGAGCGCCGGGGCGGAGACTGCGCGCGGATGGCTGTCGACCAGCGCGGGCGTCTCCAGCGTGCCGCCATCGGGCACGACGCCCATCTGTTCGAAGCGGCGGGCGGAAGGCAGCACGCGGCTTTCCAGCGAGCCCACCGCCTTGTTGTAGCTCTCGACCGAGCGGGTCAGCGCCTTGCCGACGGATTCGACATGGCCGCCGAAGGTCTTGATCCGCTCGTAGAGATCCTTGGCGGTCTTCTGCACTTCGATGGCGTTGCGGGCCATCTTCTCCTGCTGCCAGCCATAGGCGATGGCTTTCACCAGCGCCATCAGCGTCGTCGGCGAGGCGATCAGCACCTTGTTCTCGAACGCGTATTCGATAAGGCCCGGATCGGCCTCGGCGGCGGCGGCCACGAAGGTCTCGCCGGGGATGAACATCACGACGAAATCGGGCGTCTCGTGCAGCTGTTCCTGATAGGATTTCGAGGACAGCAGCTTCACATGCTGACGCACCTGCTGCGCGTGGCGGGTGATGGCCGCGTTCTGCAGTTCCGGGGTCTCCGCCTCCAGCGCATCGAGATAAGCCTCGAGCGGGGTCTTGGCGTCGATCACGATGCTCTTGCCGCCGGGGATATGGACGATCGCATCGGGGCGGCGCGCGCCTGCATCGGTCTGGAAATGCTGCTCGAGGTGGAAATCCACGTTCTCGGACATCCCCGCCATCTCGAAGACCTGCCGCAGCTGCATTTCGCCCCACCGCCCCCGCGTCTTCGGCGCCCGCAGCGCCTGCACAAGCTTGCGGGTCTCCTGCCCCAGATGCGCTTGCCCTTGGGCCAGCGTCTTCACCTGCGCATGGATCGCGCCGTAAGCCTCGTTGCGGGCCTTCTCGATCGACTGAATCTGCTCGCCGAACTCGTTGAGCCGGGTGTTGAGCGGCTTCACCAGATGCTCGATCGCGTCGCGGCGGCGGTCGAGTTCCTCCTGCGCGGTCTTCTCATGGGTCTTGAACCGTTCCGAGACGAGCGACAGGAAAGCCTCGGAGTTCTTCTGCAGCACGCCGGAGGCGACCGAGGAGAACCGATCCTCGATCTCCTTCTTCATGCCGCGCAATTCTTCGAGGCGCGCCGCATGTTCGCGCTGCAGGCTCTCATAGGCCTCGGACTTGGCAACGCGCGCCCGGTATTCGTCGTTGAGCGCGTTTCGCGTACGCTCCAGTGTGGCTTCGACCTCGTGCAGACGTTCTGCCGCAGCTTCAGAGGCAGCGAGCGCCTCGCGCAGGTTCTGGGCCTCTTCGCGGTAAGGTTCGGCCTCGGCCAGATCGGCATCCAGTTCCGCCGCGCGCTTGCGCGCAGACAGCCACAGCCCGGCGAAGATCAGCGCGACGACGACTGCGCCGATCAGAGCCTGAACCACGGGATCGTTAAGGTCGAGCGTGAGGGAACCGAGCTGGATCATGTGCGGCCAAACAGTCTTTCAATATCGCTGAGCTTCAGTTCGACATATGTCGGACGCCCATGGTTGCATTGGCCGGAATGGGGGGTGGCCTCCATCTGGCGCAGCAGCGCATTCATCTCGTCGGCGCGCATCTGGCGGCCCGAGCGGATCGAGCCGTGGCACGCCATGCGGCTGAGTACCGCTTCGATCTTGGCCTGCACCAACTGGCTGTCGCCCAGATCGGACAGCTCGTCGAGCACGTCGCGCAGCAGCCCTTCGGCATTGATTTCGCCCAGAACGGCAGGGGTTTCGCGCACCGCAATCGCGCTGCCGCCAAAGGGTTCGATGGTCAGCCCAAGGCGGGAAAGCGCGTCGGCATGTTCCAGGAGCAGCGCGGCGTCGCCTTGGGAAAGCTCCACAATCTCGGGGATCAACAGCGCCTGCGCGGACACGCCGTTCTCGGCCATCTGGCCCTTCAGCCTCTCATAGACCAGCCGCTCATGCGCCGCGTGCTGATCGACGATGACGATGCCCCGCTCGGTCTGGGCGATGATGTAATTCTCATGCACCTGCGCGCGGGCAGCCCCCAAGGGCTTTTCGGTCAGCGCGGGCTCTGCGGGGGCCGGGGCCTCGGCCCGCGCCGAGGGCGCATAGTCGAAGCTGGGCGCAGGGGCCTCTTGGAAGGACGGCTGCGGGTAGGATGCGGGCTGATAGGCCGGATCGGGCAGCGGCGCCTGCGCGGAGTAGGACGACCGCATCGCGCCAAGGCTCGGGCGATCCATCTGGTAAATGCGCGGTGGCTGATCGGCGGTCGGTTCGGGCCGCATCGCGCCGAGCGTCGCATCCGAGACGGTCGAGGACGCCCGATGCCCCGCTTGCGCCAGCGCATGGCGTAGCCCCGTCACGATCAGCCCGCGCACGGTCGCGGCCTCGCGGAAGCGGACCTCGGCCTTTGCGGGGTGGACGTTGACGTCGACGCGCTCGGGCTCGCAGGTCAGGAACAGGCAGGCGGCGGGGTGACGCTCGCGGCTGAGGAAATCCATGTAAGCCGCGCGCAGTGCCCCGGTCAGCTGCTTGTCGCGCACGGGGCGGCCATTGACGAAGAGGAACTGCTCCACCGCCGCGCCGCGCGAATAGGTGGGCAGCGCGGCATAACCGGTCAGACGGATATCTTCGCGCTCAGCGTCGATCTTCACCGCGTTGTCCGAAAAGGCCCGCCCGATCACCCGGGCCAGACGCTCGGACAGCGCGTCGAACAATTCGCCCTGCTCGCCATCGGCGCGGAAAATCTCGCGCGATTTGCCGTTGGACACATCGGTGAGGGTGAAGCTGACATAGGGCTCCGCCATCGCCAGCCGTTTCATCACATCGGCGATCGCCTGCGCCTCGGCCCGGTCGGTGCGCATGAATTTCAGACGTGCGGGCGTGGCGAAGAACAGGTCGCGCAACTCGACCACGGTGCCCCGGTTCAGCGCCGCCGGTTTCACCGGCCCGATCTGGCCGCCCGCCACGCTGATCTGGAAGGCGTCGAGACCATCGACGCGCGAGGTGATCGTCAGCCGTCCGACCGCGCCGAGCGAGGGCAGCGCCTCGCCGCGAAAGCCGAAAGTGTGGATGTTCAGAAGATCCGAGCCGTCGATCTTCGAGGTGGCATGGCGCGAGAGCGCCAGCGGCAGATCCTCGGCGGTCATCCCGCAGCCGTCGTCGGTTACGCGGATCAGCGTCTTGCCGCCATCGCAATATTCCACCGCGACCCGCGAGGCGCCCGCGTCCAGCGCGTTCTCCACCAGCTCCTTCACCGCCGATGCCGGACGTTCGACCACTTCGCCCGCTGCGATGCGGTTTGCCGCAGCGTCATCGAGCTGCCGGATCACGGGACGCTCAGACGCGCCGATATTGCGGTTGTGCTGGTTCATTCCACTAGGGATAGCATGGCGCGGCGCTCATCTAAAGAGATTCGCGCCAGCTATCCCCAGCGAAATCAGTTCAGGCCCTGCGGGCGTCCGACGACCACGAAGGTGAGGTTGTCGGGGTTCAGGATGCGCTTGGCCACGCGCTGGATATCCTCCTTCGTGACCGCGTTCACCTTGTCGTTGCGGGTGTCGATATAGCTCGGCGCCATGTCGTTGAGCTGCATCCCCGTGAGAATGCCCGCGATCGTGCCATTGCCGTCGAAACGCAGCGGATAGGCACCGGTGAGGTAGGTCTTGGCGTCCTCCAGCTCCTTGTCGGTGACCTTGCCGGTCGCCGCTTTTTTCCACTGTTCTTTCACGACCGAGATCGCCTCTGCGACCTTCTCATTGGCGGAGGCAAAGCTGCCCTGCCAAGTCTTCGCCAGATCCTTGTCGACGATATAGGAGGCGATGCCATAGGTCAGGCCGCGTTTCTCGCGCACCTCGTCCATCAGGCGCGACGAGAACCCGCCCGCGCCGAGGATCTGGTTGAGCACATAGGCCGCGAAGAAATCGGGGTCTTTCAGCCCGATCCCCTTCTGGCCGAACATCACCACCGATTGCGGGCTGTCGAAATCGACCGTGGTCACGCCGCCCTTGAAGCTCGGATCCGCGGGGGGTGGCATGTCGGCGCCCTTGGCGGGCAGATCGCCCAGCAGCTTGTCGAGCATCGGCCCGAGTTCTTCCGGGGTGATGTCGCCCACTGCGGAGACCACCATGTGATCGCGGGTCATCACACGGTCCTTGGCCTCGAACAGGTCCTCGCGCGTCAGGCCCTTCACGCTCTCGGTGGTGCCGTTGAGCGAGCTACCATAGGGATGATCGCCATAGGTGATCTCGCGGAATTTCTCGCCCGCGATGTCGTTCGGGTCCTGTTTGCTCGACGCGATCACGGCGAGCACCTGCTGGCGGACGCGTTCGATTGCGCTTTGATCGAAACGCGGATTGACCAGCGCCTCGCGCAGAAGATCCACGGATTTGTCGC
Organism: Thioclava nitratireducens; assembly: GCF_001940525.2. Taxonomy (NCBI): domain Bacteria; kingdom Pseudomonadati; phylum Pseudomonadota; class Alphaproteobacteria; order Rhodobacterales; family Paracoccaceae; genus Thioclava; species Thioclava nitratireducens. Next base: position 3,868,088 of record NZ_CP019437.1, on the reverse strand, counting down.
GGTTCTCGGTCAGCATCCGGGCCGAGATGTCGAGCGAGTCGTCGCCCACATCGAAGCCGAACTGTGCGGCCAGTGCTTCCTCGGCCTCGGCGAATTGCTGCGAGTTCTTCTCTCCCGCGCCTTCTTCGAGCGTGGCGGTCATCAGGTTGATCGCGCCGCGTTTGCCCTTGGCATCGAGGCTCGCCCCGCCGCGGAAGGCGATGTCGAGCGCGGTGAAGGGGATGTCGTGATTCTCCACCAGCCACGCCTTGATGCCGCCGGGCGAGGTGACCTGCTGAATGTCGATCGCGCGGGCGGGCAGAGCCAGCACAAAGGCGAAGAGCGACGCCATCACGAGGCGCGCTGTGATCGGGAAACGGGTATGGATCATTGCGTGATCTCCTGCGCGGTCACGGGCGGCGCGGCGGGGGCCGCAGTCTCGGCGGGGGCGTCATCGGGACGCTTGGCATAGCCCGTCACCGAGGACTTGTTCTGGAACAGATCGCGGGCCGCCGCCATCACGTCCTCCTCGGTCACCGACATCAGAACGTCCGGCCAGTCCTCGACATCCTTCACCGTGAAGCCCGAGGCCAGTGCTTCGCCATAGCGCCGTGCGAGGCCCTGCGTGTTGTCGCGCGAATAGATCTCGGAGGCCTTCACCTGCGTCTTGATGCGGGCAAATTGCTCAGGGTCGATGCCTTCCTTCAGAAATTGCGCCAGCGCCTTGTCGAGCGCCTTTTCGGCCTCGGGGAGGCTCACATCCTTGGCAGGCATGACCGAGAGGTTGAACGTCGTCGGGTCGATCGACATGCCGTCATAGTAGCTCGACGCGTAGATCGCGGTGCCGTCGCCGTAGATCAGCTTTCGGCCAAGTACGGAGGTCGCCTGATTGCCGCCGAGAATCTCCGACAGAACGGTCAGGGCGGCCGCGCGCTTCTGATCGCCCGGATTGCGCTCGGGGGCGAGATAGGTGCGGACCAGATAGGGCTGGGCGACGCGGGCGTCCTCGAAGGTCAGGTGGCGCGCGGCGCGTTGCGGCGGCTCTTGCGGGCGGGCGCGGGGCGACAGGTCCTCGGTCGGTTTCAGCTTGCCGTAATACTTCTCGGCCAGCGCCTTCACCTCGTCGGGCTTCACATCGCCCGCGACCACGAGTACCGCGTTATTGGGCGCGTAATATTCGTGATACCACTTGAGCGCGTCCTGCCGGGTCAGGCCTTCCATTTCCTTGCGCCAGCCGATGACCGGCGTGCCATAGGGCGAGTTGAGGAACTGGGCGGCGCGCTCCTGTTCGTTGAACAGCGCCTGCGGGTTGGAATCGGTACGCTGCGCACGCTCTTCCAGGATCACCTGCAGCTCGGTCTTCGCGTCGTCGGGCGAGATACGCAGATTGCGCATCCGGTCCGCTTCCATCTTCATCACCAGCGGCAGTCGGTCCGCGGCGATGCGCTGGAAATAGGCGGTGTAATCGAAGCTGGTGAAGGCGTTGTCCGAACCGCCATTGGCGGCGACCGTCTTCGACAGCTCGCCGGGGGCCATGGTGTCGGTGCCCTTGAACATCAGGTGTTCAAGGTAATGCGCGATGCCGGATTTGCCGCGTTTCTCGTCGGCCGATCCGGCTTTGTACCAGACCATATGGACCACGACGGGCGCGCGGTGATCTTCGATCACGACGCCTTTCAGGCCGTTTTCCAACTCGAAAGTAGAGACGTCACCGGCCACCGCCGGGCTCAGACCTGCCAATGTCAGCAGGGCGAACAGGAATGCACGCAATGCCCAACTCCTCACAAGACACAGTTTCGGCGAAGATAAGCACTCTCGCTTCGCGTGCAAACGCCGGTGACGTTCTCGTGATGATTTTCCGGATTACTTGACCGCTTGCTGCGCTTCACCCGAGGGCGGGGCGCCCGGGGTGACGACGCCGAGACGGCGCCAGCGCTCGAGCTCTGCCGACTGGTCGAGCTCCATCGGCTTGTAGGCTTTGTAGTAGACCGAAACCTGGAACAGACGTTCGAGCAGGCGACCGTCGTGATCCTTGCGCCACTGGTAATCTTCGGCGGCGAGGGTCTGGCGGATGCCCGCCTGGCTGCCGTAACGCGAAGCCGCGGAGACGAGCGCCCGATCCGACGTCGGCACCTGGCCGTTCCGATCGAGGCGGCGCGGATTGCCACCAAGGGCGGCGACGGCATCGGCTTCGGGCGTGGGATCGGTGATGTTCGCGCCGCCCGGCGTCGGCGGCGGCAGGGCATCCAGATTCTCCGGCATCTCCAACGGCTTCGTCGGAATTACGCCGAATTCGTCCGGGCCTTGGTGCGAAGATCGCAGATTCATCAGGCTGGGGTCGCGGGAATTGCCGCAGGCAGCCAGCGTCAGTACCGCTGTAAACGCGAGTCCGAGCGTGCCGATCTTCGCCTGCATGAACCACTCCCTTGCCAGTTCCGCCCCTGTCTTAACGCAACATTGGAGCGTCGTCACCTGCGAAAAACAGGCTAGCCTTCGTTGGCGCGATGGTCCTTGCCGGTGAACAGCACCAGACCGACAGCGCCAAGGAAAATTGCCACATCTGCCACGTTGAAAGAATAGGGGTTCTCCCAACCCGGTAGCGACATGTTGAGAAAATCCGCCACCGCGCCGTAAACGAGCCGGTCGACGACGTTTCCGAGCGCGCCACCGACCAGCAGCCCGGCCGAGATATTCACCCGGCGCGAATGCGGCTCACGCGCGATCCAGACCCAGACCCAGAGCGAGATCACCAGCGCCACGATGATCAGCACCCAGCGCATCCAGTCGGTTTCGCCGGAGAACAGACCGAAATTGACGCCGCGATTCCATGCCATGCGAAAGTTGAGGTAGGGCGGCACCACGTCGATCGCGCCGCGCTGGTCGAGATGCATCCCCTGCACCACGATATATTTCGACACCTGGTCGAGGAGCAGGACGCCCGCTGTCACTTTCGCTGCTAGCCGCATCTGGCCCTCGTTTGTTTCTCGTCACGTCTTCATGCCAGAAGGTGCAGCCCGGCATCCACCGGGCTACGCGAAGATACGGGCGGATCAGTGGCGGAAATGGCGCATTCCGGTGAAGACCATCGCGAGACCACGCTCGTTCGCCGCGTCGATCACTTCCTGATCGCGCATCGAGCCGCCGGGCTGGATGATCGCGGTGGCGCCTGCCTCAGCCGCGGTGATCAGGCCGTCGGCGAAGGGGAAGAAGGCGTCCGAGGCCACGACTGACCCCTTGGTGGGAGTCTCGCTCAGACCAGCGGCTTCCATCATGTCTTCCGCTTTGCGCGCCGCGATCCGGGTCGAGTCGACGCGGCTCATCTGGCCCGCGCCCACGCCGACGGTCGCGCCGTCCTTGACGTAGATGATCGCGTTCGACTTGACGTGTTTCGCGACTTTCCACGCGAACAGAAGGTCTTTCAGCTCCTGCTCGGAGGGCTGGCGCTCGGTCACCACTTTCAGATCGTCCAGCGAGATCACGCCGTTGTCCTTGTCCTGTACGAGGAAACCGCCCGCGACCTGACGATAGGTCGTGATCGGTGCGGTGATGTCGGGCAGGCCACCGGTTTCGAGAAGGCGCACATTCTTCTTCTTCGCGATAACCTCTTTCGCCGCCTCGTCCACCGAGGGCGCAATGATGACTTCGGAGAAAATCTTGGTGATCTCTTCGGCGGTCGCCGCGTCGAGCGTCTGGTTCAGCGCGATGATGCCGCCGAAGGCCGAGGTGCGATCGCAGTCGAAGGCGCGCTTATAGGCCTCGATCACGGTCTCGCCGGTCGCCACGCCGCAGGGATTGGCATGCTTGATGATCGCGACGGCGGGCTTCTCGGTACCGAATTCCGAGACCAGCTCGTAGGCGGCATCGGTGTCGTTGATGTTGTTGTAGCTCAGTTCCTTGCCCTGCAACTGCTTCGCGGTCGCGACGCCGGGGCGGTTCGTACCGTCGAGGTAGAAGGCCGCCGACTGGTGCGGGTTTTCGCCATAGCGCAGCGTTTGGGCGAGCGTACCCGCGAAAGCGCGGCGGCGCGGGGTCTGCTCGCCGATAGCGCCGGCCATCCAGGTCGAGACGGCGGCATCATAGGCCGCGGTGCGCGCATAGGCGATCTGGGCGAGGCGCTGGCGGAACGGGTAGGAGGTCGCGCCATCATTCGCGTCGAGCTCTTCCAGCACGGCGGCGTAATCTTCGACATCCACGACGGTCGAGACAAACGCGTGGTTCTTCGCCGCAGCCCGGATCATCGCCGGGCCGCCGATATCGATATTCTCGATGCAGGTGTCGTAATCGGCGCCCTTCGCGACCGTTTCCTCGAACGGGTAGAGGTTCACCACCAGCAGGTCGATCGCCTCGATCTGGTGCGCTTCCATCGCGGCGAGGTGTTCTTCGTTGTCGCGCAGCGCCAGCAGGCCGCCATGCACTTTCGGGTGGAGCGTCTTAACGCGACCGTCCATCATCTCCGGGAAGCCCGTCAGATCGGCCACGTCGCGCACGCTGAGGCCAGCTTCGCGCAGGGTCTTGGCGGTGCCGCCGGTGGATAGCAGTTCCACACCGCGCGCAGCGAGCGCTTGGGCGAATTCGACCAGTCCGGTCTTGTCGGAAACGGAAATCAGCGCACGGGTCAGGGGGATCGGGCGGGTCACGGGCAGCTCCTCGCAAGGCTCAGGTCAGGGGCGCCCGGCCATCCTTGGGGGATCTGCCCCAAGGTCAGGGCGCGTCGATGGCCGAGGGGTTATCGCGTGCTTGCGAAAAGGTCCAGCCAATCTGGCAGGCCCGGTCCAGAACCTTGCTGGAAAGCACGATCTGTTGTGCGGGACGCGGGCGAATGCGCCCTTTTTCCAGGTAAACCGAGGGTTCCAATGCCAGATCGGCGACCCCGTCATGGCGGAAAATCCAGATTTCCCCGGTGCGCAGCGCGACCGAAACGGCGGTGCCACCCAGATCGAGTGCCGCGTCGCAATCGGGATGCAGGTGAAAGCGGATATCGAAGGGGATGCCGCGCAGGCCTTCACGCTCGAAGATCTGGTCGAAGCGCTCGATATCCTGAGGCGTCATCGCGCCCAGCGTGTCGCGCCCGCGCAATTCGCGCCCGTCGACGGAGAGGTCCAGCTCGCGGATATGCGACATGCCGTGGGTCTCGGCATAGCCGTCATGGCCGAAGATCATCCCGGTCTCGGACAGGTCGTCGGGCTTGAACCAGACGTTTTTCGGCGTCTTGTCGAGAAAGGCGCGCGGTGCCCGTCCGAAGAGGCGCTCGGGGCCGAGGCGCGACGAGGAATAGCCGCGGATCGAGAGGGTCGAATGGCTGGCGGTGGCCCGGCCCGCCCGGTGCCAATCCGCGCCGAACTGCGCGCCCGAGCCGCAATTGACGATCAGCGGGCGACGACCGGAGGTCAGCTCGAAGGCCAGCGTCGACGCATGGGCATTGGCCGAGGCCTCGCCCTGCGGAGGTCGCGCCGCGTCGATGATGAGAGAGCCGCGCCCCCCCTGCATTCGCACATAGCCCATCGCGATCGGTTCGCGCCGCACGCTGCGGATGCCGGTCGCCGAAAGCGCTGCGTCGAGACGTCCTTCGGGGCCGCGTCCGCCGCCGTGAAACCGCGCCAGCGCCCCATCGGAGTGGCGCAGTGCGCGTAGGGTGGGCGCAATCCGAGCGATCGCATCGAGGAGCGGACCCGGCGGCGTGCGCCCCGCCGTTTCCAATGCCTCGGCTGCCCAGTTGAGAAGCGTCAGGATCTCGAGCAGTTCCTCGGGGTTCCGGCTGGCGATCCCGCCCTCCGCGTCGATTTCCTGCGCGCAATCGCGCGACAGCGCCTCGAGCGCGGGGGCGGCGTGCCGCTCCATCCCGGTCAGCGCAAGTCCCGCATAGACGAGACCGGTAAGCGCCTCGAACCGGGGCAGCCCCTGCACCGCGCCGGACCAGCGCTTCGAAAGGAAGATCGTCTGCTTGCCCAAGGCGTGGAAGAAGCGGTCGGCATCCACGCGCTCGCGCCCGTTCAGAAGCAGGACCGCGTGGTTGATCCAGCGGATCAGGCGGCGCCCGGTCAGATCGGGCGTCCAGCCCGGCCCTTTGCCGTCGCCGAAGCGGTCGATCCAGCCGAAGACCCAATCCTGCGCGCGGATCCGGGCCTCGCGGGTGCCCAGCGCGGCGAGATCGTCCAGCCAACCGCAACCGTGAAGCGCATCCTCGAACGCGGGGTCAGGCATCGGCAGATCCCAGATATTGACCCCCGGACCTTCGATCAGGAAGCCGGCGAACAGGAAATTGCCCTGAACGAGTTGCCGCCCCTTGGCATAAGAGCCGATCGTGCGCGGTTCCGGCTGGCTGACGAAGCCGGTCACGGTTTGCGCACGGCCCGCGCGCGCAGCAGCGAGCCGGTTCAGCGCCATGCCGAATTTTGCCGATGATCGGGTTCTGTCCTTGCCCATTCCGTCGCCGCTTGCATGCCCTTCTGTCGGGGAATGCGGTCACGTTACTGGGAGGCAGGCGCGCTGTCACCGCCTGCGGTGCCAGTTCACGCAGAGCGTTGCAGTCGCGCCATGTAGAATCCGTCCATCCCCCCGAGATCAGGCCAGAAATCGGGCCGCAGGCGCAGCCCGCCTTCCTCGGTGATCCACGCGGGATCGACGCCGGGCAGATCGGGGCGGATCACGGTGAGGTCCGGATGCCGGGTGAGCGCCGCCTTGATCTGCGCCTCACCCTCTTCGGGCAGAAGCGAGCAGGTCGCATAGACCAGCATGCCGCCGGGTTTGAGCCATTGCAGCGCGCGGTCGAGGAGTTGTTCCTGAAGCGCGAAGAGCGGCTTGATCGAGGTGCCGTCCTTGATGAAGGGCAGGTCGGGATGGCGGCGGATCGTGCCGGTGGCCGAGCAGGGCGCATCGAGCAGGATCGCGTCGAAAGGCGCATCCGGCTCCCATTCGAGCGCGTCGGCGGCGACGATCTCGGCCTCCATCTGCGTCCGGTCGAGGTTTTCCGCGAGCCGCTCCAGCCGCGCCTCGGAAATATCGAGCGCGGTAACATCGGCCCCCATCGCGGCGAGTTGCAGCGTTTTGCCCCCGGGTGCTGCACAAAGGTCGAGGACGTGCGCACCAGATGCCGGAGCGAGCAGCTTCGCGGGCAGCGCGGCGGCGGCATCCTGCACCCACCAAGCGCCGTCTTCGAAGCCCGCCAGCTCGGACACCTTGCCGGGATCGGTCAGCCGCAGCGAGCCCGTGGGCAGAAGCGTCGCGCCCAGCGTCTCGGCCCAGCTAGCGGCTTCGTCCTTCACGCTCAGATCGAGCGGTGCGCCCGCCAGATGCGCAACTTCCATCGCCTGCGCGGCCTTCTTGCCGAAGGACGACATGACGCGCCCGCGCAGCCAGCCCGGCATTTCGGGCGCAGGCGTCGTGGCCCATTTCTCACCCTCCTCGGAGACCTTGCGCAGCACGGCATTCACCAGTCCGGAGAAGCTCTGCAGCTTCGGTCCGGCCGATTTCACCAGCGTTACGGCGGCATCGACGACGCCATGCGGGGCTTGCTTTTCCTCCAGCAGCTCGACCGTGGCCAGCCGCAGGATCGCCATCACGTCCGTCGGCGTGCGACGGCGCAGATGAGGTTTGAGAATCCGGTCGGCGCGGCCCAGATGGCGCAGCGTCGTCGTCGCGAGGCGCTGGGCGCGAGCGCGTTGCGCAGGCTCCAGCCCGTCGAGCGCTTCCGCGCCGATTTGCTCGGAGAGGCTTTCGCGATCCTCGAGAACGCCCACGATCAGGCCAAGGGCTGCGCGGCGCGCGGGGTCGGGTCTGGACATGGGCTGCGGCTTCCTGGCTTGTTGCGGCTTAAGCGCAGGCCTATATCATGCCCCGATCCACAGACAAGAAAGGACGCGCCATGTCCGATCAGCCCGAAGATAAGCGCGACTTGCCGCCCGCAGCCCTGCGCGCGCTCGCCGAAGCCGAGGAGCGCCGCAAGAACGCGCAGGCGGCGGAACTCCCAACCGAGCTTGGCGGTCGCGACGGTCCCGAGCCCGTGCGCTACGGCGATTGGGAGAAGAAGGGCCTCGCGATCGACTTTTGATCGCGGCGCCCTTTGATGCCGGGGCAGGGGGCGTCGCCCCCTCGGCGCGTTGCGCCTCACCCCCAGGATATTTGAGCCAATCCGAAACTGCTGTGACTCAGAGCCCCAGCACGTCGAGCATGTCGTATTCGCCGGGGCGCTTGTCCTGACCCCAGAGCGCGGCCTTGAGCGCGCCGCGCGCGAAGATGGCCCGATCGGTCGCGACATGGCGCAGGATGATCCGCTCGCCCATGCCGGCAAACAGCACGTCATGCTCGCCCACGATATCGCCACCCCGAATGGCCGAGAAGCCGATCGCGCCATGCTTGCGTGCGCCTGTGATACCGTCGCGGCCCGACTCGCGATTGTCTTCGAGCGAGACGCCACGGCCTTCCGCCGCCGCCTCGCCCAGCATCAGCGCGGTGCCAGAGGGTGCATCGACCTTCTTGTTGTGATGGGCTTCGATCACCTCGATATCCCAATCGGCATCGAGCGCCTGCGCGACTTTCTTCGTCAGCTGCGTGAGCAGGTTCACCCCGAGGCTCATGTTGCCCGCGCGCACGATCACCGCGTGACGGGCACAGGGCTTGAGCGCCGCGATGTCATCGTCATCCATGCCGGTCGTGCCGATCACATGGGTCAGGCGTGCCTGCGCCGCGATCTTCGCGAATTCGCGGGTGGCGGCAGGCGCGGTGAAGTCTATCACGGCCTGCGCCCCGGAAAACGCCTCCAGCGGATCGTCGGTCACGATCACGCCGTTCGGTGCGCCGCCCATCGCCTCGCCCAGATCCTGTCCGACCCAGTCGTGGCCCGTGCGTTCGACGGCGCCCACAAGGCGCGCCTTGTCGCTCTCGCCCACGGTGCGGATCAGCATCTGGCCCATCCGGCCCGACGCCCCGGTGATCACGATGCCCGGCAGGTCGCTCATGTCTTTCTCCTTCACGGTTTCGCGCTATCTAGCTTGCGCAGGCGCGCTTGGCAAAGCCCCCGTTGCGCAAAACCCGCAGACGCCCTATGTGAGCGCCATGGCAAAGAACCGTTTCTCCTCGGGCGATGGCCCCTCGCAACGTCAGCTTCGCATGGGCGAGTTGATCCGACGCACGCTGTCGGACCTCCTGATGCGCGGCGACGTGCATGATCCCGATCTCAGCCGCTTCTCGGTGACGGTGGGCGAAGTGCGCTGCTCTCCAGACCTGAAGGTCGCGACCGCCTATGTCACGCCCTTGGGCGGGGAAGGCGGCAAAGAGCTGATCGCGGCGCTCGCGCGCAACAAGGGCGAGCTGCGGCGTCTGCTGGGCAAAGAAATGACCGCGAAATACAGCCCCGATCTGCGCTTCCGGCTGGACGAGACTTATGACCGGCTGGACGAGACGCGCCGTATGTTTTCGGACGAGACGGTGCAGCGCGATATCGCTGCGCGGGACGATGACGAAGACGATGAAGACGATCGCAACTAATGCTGCCGCGCTGATGCTGCTGGCCACGCCTGCGCTGGCCGACGCTCCTTGCGCGGATCGCAGCTTCGACGGCGTGACCTACACGGTCTGCGAAGCGCAGCTCGGGCAGGACCTGAAGCTGTTCCTCGACGATCCCGATGGCAATCTGATCGGAACGCCCGAGCGGCTTTCCGAAGTCGTCCCCAAAGGCGACCGCGTTATCTTCGCGATGAATGCGGGGATGTACCATCCCGATCGCAAGCCGGTGGGCCTGTTCATCGAGAACGGCAAGGAACTGCATTCGATCGTCACCTCCGAAGGGCCGGGCAATTTCGGCCTGCTGCCAAATGGTGTCTTCTGCATCGGCGAGGCATTCTCGGTGACGGAATCGCGCGCCTTCGCCGCTGACCCGAAGGACTGCACCTATGCGACGCAATCGGGGCCGATGCTGGTGATCGACGGCACGCTGCATCCGAAATTCCTCGCCGACGGAACGTCGAAGAACATCCGCAACGGAGTGGGTGTCTCGGCCGATGGCAAGACCGCCTATTTCGCGATCTCCGATGCGCCGGTGAGCTTTCACGAATTCGGTCGGTTCTTCCGTGACGAGATGCAGGTGCCCAACGCGCTCTATCTCGACGGAAAGATATCTCGGCTGACCATTCCCGGCCAGGGGCGCGAGGATATGGGCCTGCCGATGGGGCCGATCGTGGCGCTGATCGCGCACGCGGACCCCGCTGCTGGAGATTGACGGCTCGCGCCGCTTGGGCTAGCAGGCGGCCCCTGTTGACTACGGAGGCCTCATGGCACGCAAGAAGGGTCGCGACATTTCCGGCTGGTTGATCGTGGACAAGCCCGCGGACATCACCTCCACCTCGGTGGTGAACAAGGTGCGCTGGGCGCTGGGCGCCAAGAAGGCGGGCCACGCGGGCACGCTCGACCCGGCGGCGACCGGGGTTCTGGCGGTGGCGCTGGGCGAGGCCACGAAGACGGTGCCTTTCATCACCGATGCGCTGAAGTGCTATCGGTTTCAGGTGCGGCTGGGGGCTGCGACCAAGACCGACGATGCCGAGGGCGAGGTGATCGAGACCTCCGATCTGCGCCCCACCGATGAAGAGATCGCCGCCGCGCTGACCGCTTTCGAAGGTGATATCGAACAGGTGCCGCCGCAATTCTCCGCGGTGAAGGTTGATGGCGAGCGCGCCTATGCCCTGGCCCGGGCGGGCGAGGAAATGGAACTGGCCGCGAGGCCTCTCTATGTCGAAAGCCTCGTGATGCTAGGCCGGCCCGATGCCGATACGGTCGAGCTGGAACTGGTTTGCGGCAAGGGCGGCTATGTGCGCTCCATCGCGCGCGATCTGGGGCAGAAGCTGGGCTGTCTCGGCCACGTCCTCTGGCTGCGCCGCGAATGGTCGGGGCCTTTCGAGGCGAGCGACGGGATTACGCTGGCGGAGATCGACGAACTGGCAAAGACGCCCGAACTCGATGCGAAACTGCTGCCTGTGGAACTTGGTCTTGACGATCTGGTGCAGCTGAAAGCCACGCCCGAGGGCGCGGTGCGGCTGAAGAACGGCAATCCGGGCATGGTGCTGCCGGGTGACGCCGAATGGGGCGAGGAAGTCTGGGTCAGCCATGAGGGCAAACCGCTCGCCGTCGGCATCTACAAATCCGGCGAGGTCCATCCGAGCCGCGTCTTCAATCTTTGACGCGCCCTTCCCCTTGGTCCAAATATCCCCGCCGGAGGCCTCCGCCCTCTGCCACACACGCAACGGTCAGGACGAGAGATGATCACCCGCGAGCATATTAAAGGCGACGCCCCTTCCATCGCGGTCTATTCGGATTGCGAGAACTACCGCTACCTGCTGACGCGGGTCTGGGACGACAGCAAACCCCGGGCGCTTTTCATCATGCTCAACCCCTCGACCGCGACCGAAGTGCAGAACGACCCCACGGTGGAGCGCTGCGAGCGCCGCGCGCGGGCGCTAGGTTTCGGGGCGTTCCGGGTGACCAATATCTTCGCCTATCGCGCAACCGATCCGAAGGTGATGCGGGCGCAGAAAGATCCGGTCGGTCCGGAGAATGATGCGTCGATCCGCGAGAGCCTCGATTGGGCGAGCGGTCCCGAAGACCGGATCATCTGTGCCTGGGGGGCGCATGGGGCGCATCTTCAACGGGGCGCCGCAGTAGAGGACTTGCTGCGCGCCAGTGGCCGGGCGCTGCACCATCTCGGGCTGACCAAGGCAGGCGCGCCGAAGCATCCGCTCTACATCGCGTACGAGCATCAGCCCGAGCTGTGGTTCGCCCCGGCAGGGTGAGCGTATCGTTAAGCATTTAACGCTTAAGTCCTAGGGAATTCTTCTCCGCGACCGTAACGTCCGCGCATCTTCGCAGGGGTGCTCGAAATGTTGTTTCTGTCGGGATTTCTGGGTCTGCTGATGGCGGGTGCCACGGCGGGTCTCATGGTGGTTTCCTCCGACAATGAGGAGGATGAGCCACCGCAGGGTGATCCGGATGGCACGTCCATGGAGAGTGACGGCAACCTTCTTACCTTGGTCAGTGCCGGAGAGGCTTCGCCGGTACCGGTCGATCCCCCAGCGCCCGGACCGGAGGATGACATGACCTGGGGTGATGCGTCCGACGATGCGATCGCGGGGGCGGCGGGCGATGACCAGATCGATGGATATGGTGGCGATGACAGCCTGCTTGGCGGCAGCGGTGATGACGAGCTTCTCGGGGCGGCCGGCAACGATACGCTGCGCGGAGAGGCGGGGGCGGACACGCTGATCGGCGGCGACGGCGCGGATGTGCTCGCGGGTGGCGCGGATCCGGATTTCCTCTCCGGCGGGTCAGGGGCGGATCGGCTCTCTGGTGAGGCGGGGGGCGACACGCTGATCGGTGGCGTGGGAGACGATACACTCGCGGGCGGCACTGGGGACGATACGATGGTCGGAGCGGATGGCGCCGACACGCTGACCGGGGATGCCGGGCGCGACGAGTTGAATGGCAATGCGGGAAACGATCTGCTGCGCGGCGTCACGCTGCAGACGCGCGATCTGGGGGCGGCCGATGCCGATACCCTCAATGGCGGGGCAGGGGAGGATGTGCTCCTTGGCGGCTCCGGCGATTGGCTGCATGGTGGCGAAGATCCCGACAGCTTTGCGCTGAGCGACTGGATCGACCCGGCGACGCCCGCAACGATCGCCGATTACACGGCGGGCGAGGATCGGCTGGCCGTGATCTACGATCCGCAGGGCGCGGCCTTGCCGCAGATCAGTGTCGAGCCCTCGGAGGTTCATTCCGGTGCGGCGTGGATCCTGCTCGATGGGATACGGCTGGCCGAAGTGCTCGACGCGCCGGAGTTGAGCGCGCAGGACATCGCACTCTTCACGCCCGAGCAATTCGCGGCGCAACAGGCGGTAGGCGCTTTGAAATAAGGCTTTTCAACAGGCCGATTCGCGTCTATACGCGCGCATCTGTTCCGAAAGGGGCAGTCTATGGACCTTGCTGGACGACATCCCGGCTTGCGCCCGAACCCTCAATGTAAGGAGATCCCGATGTCGATCACTGTTGAAGACAAGAACGCGCTTATCAAGGAATACGGCACCAAAGAAGGTGACACCGGTTCCCCCGAAGTTCAGGTCGCAGTCCTGACCAAGCGCATCGCGAACCTGACCGAGCACTTCAAAGAGCACAAGAAAGACAACCACTCGCGTCGTGGTCTTCTGATGCTCGTCGCGCAGCGCCGCAAGCTGCTCGACTACCTGAAGGCGAAAGACGTCGCACGTTACCAGTCGCTGATCGAGCGCCTCGGCCTGCGTCGCTAATCCGCCTAGGATTGGAATTCGAAACGCCCGCGCATACCGCGCGGGCGTTTTCATTTGCGTAATTCCGTGTGAATTGCCTGAAATGACATGATTGGGCTCTGTTCCCATGATTGGGGAGATTTTTGGGCGAATGGCCTTCCAATGAAAAAACTTTGGTCGGTTCGACTTCTTGTCCTCCTGTATCGTCCGCTCCAAACGGGAAAACGCGCGCATCTGCCCTAGTTTGCAGATGCGGTAACAGGGAGGATACAAAATGCAGATCGGAGTCTGGATCAGCTTGGCACTGTATTTCGTGCTGATGCTGGCCATTGGGGTCTACGCGTGGCGCAAGTCCACGTCGAGTTCCGAGGAATACATGCTGGGCGGGCGCAACCTGCCCCCCGCGGTTGCAGCTCTCTCGGCAGGCGCATCGGACATGTCGGGCTGGCTGCTTCTGGGTCTGCCGGGCGCGCTCTTCGTGTCGGGCCTGACGCAAAGCTGGATCGGGATCGGTCTTTTCGTCGGTGCGTTCGTGAACTGGATCGTCGTGGCGCCGCGCCTGCGCGAGCAGACCGAGCGTTATGACAACGCGCTGACCATCCCGGGCTTCCTCGCCAATCGCTTCCCGAGCCACGCGACATTGCTGCGGATGGTTTCGGCGGTGATCATCGTGGTCTTCTTCGCGGTCTACACCGCGTCGGGTCTCGTCGGCGGCGGCAAGCTTTTTGCCAGCGCCTTCGGTGGCAGCTACATGACCGGGGTCATCCTCACGCTGGGTGTCGTTCTGGTCTACACGGTGATCGGCGGCTTCCTCGCCGTGTCGCTCACCGACTTCGTGCAGGGCTGCATCATGATGCTCGCGCTCGTCATCATGCCGATCGTGATCCTCACGACCGGTCAGGGCGACGGCGTGGACGCGGCTGCGAGCCGACTGAGCGATATCGACCCGAACTTCCTGTCGATGACGAACGGGCTGACCTTCGCGGGCTGGCTCTCGGCCGTCGCCTGGGGGCTGGGCTATTTCGGCCAGCCGCACATCATCGTGCGCTTCATGGCCGTGCGCTCGGTCGCCGATGTGCCGAAAGCGCGGAATATCGGCATGGGCTGGATGGCGATCTCGCTGATCGGCGCGATCTCGGTCGGGATCTTCGGCCGCGCCTATGCACAGCGTAACGGGCTCGACGTGCAGGATCCGGAGACGATCTTCATCATCCTGTCGAACCTGCTCTTCCATCCGCTGGTGACGGGCTTCCTGTATGCCGCGCTTCTGGCGGCGATCATGTCGACCGTGTCGAGCCAGCTTCTGGTGTCCTCCTCCTCGCTGACCGAAGACTTCTACAAGATCGTCTTCAACAAGGAGGCCTCGGACCGTGCCTTGGTGAATGTCGGTCGTCTCGCGGTGCTGGCCGTGGGGATCGCGGCGATCATCATCGCCTCGAACCCGGACAGCAAAGTGCTTGGCCTCGTCTCGAATGCCTGGGCCGGGTTCGGTGCCGCCTTCGGTCCGCTGATCATCCTGTCGCTGACGTGGAAACGGATGACGGGTCTCGGCGGCGTGGCTGGCCTCGTCGTCGGCGCACTGACCGTGATCGTCTGGATTTCGCTGGGCTGGGGCTCGTTCCTCTACGAGATCATCCCGGGCTTCATCGCGGCCTTCATCGCCATCATCGTGGTGAGCCTCGCAAGCGAAGATCGTGGCGAGTTCCGCCCGATCGAATGATCCTCGCGACTTGAGATGTGAAAGGCCCGTCCAATGTGGCGGGCCTTTTGCGTTAGTCCTTCGCGGCGCGTCTCGCGAGCCAGCCGACACTCAGCCCCTGCACCACGATCGAGAAGACGACGATCACGTAGGTGGCCGAGAGGATTTCATCCGTCCACTGCGAGTCCGGCAGGGACAGCGCGAGGGCGACCGAGATGCCGCCTTTCAGCCCGCCCCATGTCATCACGCGGGTCACGCCGGGGCCGAAGTTGCGGAACGGGCGCAGCGCGAGGATCGGCACCACCACCGCGACCAGCCGGCCGACCAGCGCTAGGCCGATCGAGGCGACCGACGTCGTCAGGATATCCGCGTCGAACCGGATCGCGAAAATCTCCACCCCAATCAACAGGAAAAGCACGGCGTTGAGTATCTCGTCCACCAGCATCCAGAAAGCGTCGACGTACTTGCGGGTCTCCTCGGACATGCCGAACCGCGCCCCGACATCTCCGATCAGAAGCCCGGCGCAGACCGCGGCGATCGGGCCGGAGACATGCAGGAACAGCGCCAGCTCATAGCCACCGAACGCGAGGCCAAGCGTCAACAGTACTTCCAACGAGGGGTCGTCGATGAGGCGCATCACGCGAAACAGCCCCCAGCCCATCGCGAGGCCGAGCGCCGCGCCGCCCACCGCTTCGCGGAAGAACAGGGTGCCCGCCCCGGACAGGCTTGAGGCTTCGGAGTGGCCGCTGGTAAAGGCGAGGCCCGAGAGGATCAGGAAGACCGTGTAGCCGACGCCGTCGTTGAACAGGCTCTCGCCCGAGATCACGGTCTCGAGCGTGCGGCGCAGATTGGCCGAGCGCAGTACGCCGAGCACGGCGACGGGATCAGTCGGCGAAATCAGTGCCCCGAAGGTCAGCGCGACCATGATCGGCGCGCCGGTCAGCCAGTGAAAACCGAAGCCCACCACAAGGGTCGACAGCACGACGCCGATTGTCGCCATCACCAGAACCGTCGGCCAGACCGCCCGCAGGTCCGACAGCTTCACATGCAGCGCCCCCGCGAAGAGCATCAGCCCCAGCATCCCGTCGAGCAGCGCTTTCGAGAAGTCGATGCTCTTGACGTAATCTTGTACCTGCTGCGCGAGGTTCAGCCCGAAAATGCGATCGACGATCATCAGTCCGATCGAGGTCATCAGAGCGACGATCAGAATCCCGATCGTCGGCGGCAGGCGCAAAACGAAGTGATTGATGACGCCGAACAACCCAGCGAGCACGATGAGGGCGGCGGCGAATTGCAGAACGGTCATGGGGCGGCTCTTGGCGTGATTGTCCGTTTAAGGTAGCCCGGAGCACCTCAGGGCAAGCGGCGCATGCCCTCCAGAGGGGCGCCGCATTGATCCCGAGATCGCGGGGCGGGGACTCTATTGGGCGGCGATGACAAGCTGTGCGAAGCCCTTCGCGCGGTAGCGGACGAACGCCTCCGGGCCCTTGGGGTCGAGGTCGTAAAGATGCGGACGCCCGGCAAGATAGGGGCGCCAGCGCTTTTCCGGCGTTTCGCTTATCAGCACATCGTGAGACTTCTTCATCTCGCACGCGAGGTCCTTGATCTTCATTCCCCGGCCTTCCTTGCTGTTCTGCGCGATGACCTGTCGGATCTTGTGGTCGAGTTGGCCGATTTTGCTTTCGGGCGGGGCCACCTCCTTCGGCTTGCTCTTCGGCAGGCCGATTTCGTGAAACACGGAGCAGCTTTTCCGAAACCCGGCGGGCGCCTTCTTTTCGCCGATGCCGATGACTTCAAAACCCTTCTCGCGAAGACGGGTCGCGAGATGCGTGAAGTCTCCATCAGAACTTGCGATCACGACACGTTCGGCCAAACCTTCGAAAGCGATCTCCAGCGCGTCGAGGGCAAGCAGCAGGTCGGACGCGTTCTTGCCGGTGCCCGAATGTATGAGCCGGATCGACGGCACGTCTCCCCAGTTCTTGATCTGCGCGATATCGCCATAGGCGCGCCGGATGAACGCGCCGGGTGCGAAGGATAGGATCTTCGGCGCGTGGCAGGCGGAGATGTTCTCGCCGTCGATGAAAAGGGCTGTGGGTTTGCTCATGGTCTCACAATGTTCAATCTTAATAACTACGGGCTGAGGATGGCGCGCCAATCTGGCCAGAATTGGGCGCGGGCCGTTTCCTTCCCCAAGGACTCTTTGCTTCCCAAACCCCTTCATTTCCTGTATTGGCAGGCCCATCTGAGACGTGACGCCTCGAGCCCCCGGGCGCGTGCAAGAGGATAAGGGGGCGGCGGCAATGGGGCCGCCATGCAAATCGGGAGACACGGGATACGCCTGTGAGAGCTCCCAGAAGGATACGCTGAATGTTCAACACCGTTAAAAAATCGATCCAGTGGGGCGAAGAAGAGCTCACGCTGGAGACCGGCAAGGTCGCACGTCAGGCTGACGGCTCGGTTATCGCCACGCTGGGCGAAACCTCCGTCATGGCCAACGTGACCTTCGCCAAGGAACCGAAGCCGGGTCAGGATTTCTTCCCGCTCACGGTTCACTACCAAGAGAAATACTATGCCGCCGGTAAAGTGCCGGGCGGCTTCTTCAAGCGCGAGGCCCGTCCGTCCGAAAAAGAGACGCTCACCGCGCGCCTGATCGACCGTCCGTGCCGTCCGCTCTTCGCGGAAGGTTTCAAGAACGAAGTGCTCGTGATGTGCACCGTTCTCTCGCACGACCTCGTCAACGAGCCCGACATCGTCGCGATGATCGCCGCGTCGGCCGCGCTGACGATCTCGGGCGTTCCGTTCATGGGCCCGATCGCCGCTGCGCGCGTCGGTTTCGCCGATGGCGAATACATCCTGAACCCCGAAGTCGACGACATGCAGAAGCTGCGGGAGAACCCCGAGCAGCGTCTGGACCTCGTCGTCGCGGGCACCAAGGACGCCGTGATGATGGTGGAATCGGAAGCTTACGAGCTGTCCGAAGCGGAGATGCTGGGCGCGGTCAAGTTCGGCCATGACGCGATGCAGCCGGTGATCGACCTGATCATCGACCTCGCTGAAGCCGCCGCGAAAGAGCCCTTCGACTTCCAGGCGCCCGACTACTCGGCGATGCTCGAGACCGTCAAAGCTCTGGGCGAAGAGAAGATGCGTGCTGCATATGCGATCTCCGACAAGCAGGAGCGCGTGGCCGCCGTCAACGCCGCCAAGGAAGAGATCAAGTCGCAGCTCACCGAAGAGCAGCTCGAAGATCCGACCCTCGGCACCGCGATGAAGAAGCTGGAATCGGCTGTTCTGCGTGGTGACGTCGTGAAGAACGGTCGCCGCATCGACGGCCGTGCGCTGGACGAGGTTCGCCCGATCGTGGCGGAAACCGGTCTGCTGCCGCGGACCCACGGCTCGGCACTGTTCACCCGCGGCGAGACGCAGGCGCTGGTCGTGACCACGCTGGGCACCGGCGACGACGAGCAGATCATCGACGCGCTGCACGGCAATTCGCGCTCGAACTTCCTGCTGCACTACAACTTCCCGCCCTACTCGGTCGGCGAAGTGGGCCGCGTCGGTTCGCCCGGCCGTCGTGAGATCGGTCACGGCAAGCTCGCATGGCGCGCGCTTCAGGCGGTTCTCCCGGCTGCGACCGACTTCCCCTACACGATCCGCCTCGTCTCCGAGATCACCGAGTCGAACGGCTCGTCCTCGATGGCGTCGGTCTGCGGTGGCTCGCTGGCAATGATGGACGCGGGCGTTCCGCTGAAGTCGGCCGTGGCGGGTGTCGCGATGGGTCTGGTGCTGGAAGAGGATGGCTCCTGGGCCGTTCTGACCGACATCCTTGGCGACGAGGATCACCTCGGCGACATGGACTTCAAGGTCGCAGGTACCGAGGAAGGCATCACCTCGCTGCAGATGGACATCAAGGTCGCCGGCATCACCGCCGAGATCATGGAGAAAGCTCTGGAGCAGGCACGCGCTGGCCGCATGCACATCCTTGGCGAAATGAACAAGGCGCTCTCCGCAGGCCGTTCGGAATTCTCCGCCCATGCTCCGCGCATCGAGACGATGACCGTTCCCACCGACAAGATCCGCGAAGTGATCGGTTCGGGCGGCAAGGTCATCCGCGAGATTGTGGAAGTCTCGGGTGCCAAGGTCGACATCAACGACGACGGCGTGATCAAGATCGCTTCGGCCAATGCCGAGGCCATCAAGAAAGCGCATGACATGATCCACGCTATCGTGGCTGAGCCCGAAGAAGGCCAGATCTACACCGGCAAGGTCGTGAAGCTCGTCGATTTCGGCGCCTTCGTGAACTTCTTCGGCAAGCGTGACGGTCTCGTCCACGTCTCCCAGATCGCCAACAAGCGCCTGAACCACCCGAGCGATCTGCTAAAGGAAGGTCAGGAAGTGAAGGTAAAACTTCTGGGCTTCGACGATCGCGGCAAGGTACGCCTTGGCATGAAGATGGTCGATCAGGAAACCGGCGAAGAGATCGCGCCGGAAAAGCGTGAAGAGAAAGCCGACTGATCGGTTTGATCCGCTAGACAATTAAAGAAGGCCCCGGAGCGATCCGGGGCCTTTTGCTTTTCGCGCTTCTGCGGGGCCGCGCGGAGAGGAAAAAGCCCCGGACGCTGCCGGGGCTTTTCCGCAAATGGAGTGGCTGGGCTCAGCCCTGCGCTTTCACAGTGCGCAGATAAGGCAGCTTGACGTCGACTTCGCCAAATTTCTCTTTCGCTTCCTCGGTCGACACTGAGAGGGCGACGATCACGTCCTGGCCCGGGACCCAGTTCGCGGGGGTCGCGAAGGGCTTGCCGTCGGTGGCCTGAACGGCATCGAGGGCGCGGATGATCTCGGCGAAGTTGCGGCCGACCGACATCGGGTAGGACATGGTCAGACGGACCTTCTTGTCGGGTCCGATGATGAAGACGGTGCGCACGGTCGCCGAGTCCGCCGGGGTGCGGCCGTCGGGCAGGTAGGCGTCGGCGGGCAGCATGTCATAGGCTTTCGACACGGCCAGCGAGGTGTCGTCGATGATCGGGAAATTCGCGGGCGCGCCGGCGACTTGCTCGATATCCGATTTCCACTTCACGTGCTTTTCGACGCTGTCGACCGATACGCCCATGACCTTGGTGTTGCGCTTTTCGAATTCGGGGGCGAGCTGCGCCACAGCGCCGAATTCGGTGGTGCAAACCGGGGTGAAGTCTTTCGGGTGCGAGAACAGGATGGCGTAACCGTCGCCGATCCAGTCGTGGAATTTGATCTCGCCAGCGGTCGAGTCGGCGGTGAAATCGGGAGCGGTGTCGTTGATACGCAGGCCCATGAAAAACCTCCTGTGTTTGCGTAAAATTACGTCTTTGCGGGATATAAGTCCTCGCCGGGGTCCATTCCAGCCAGTTTAGAATCTTTTCAAACTTGGGGTCTGCGACCTATCGTCAGGCCTTGCGCAGGGCCGAGAGTGGTGAAACGCTCTTGCGCAATATCTGTGTGCGGGAGGCTGAAATGATCGAGAAGCGGAATTTCTACATCGACGGGGAATGGGTGGCACCCAAGGCTGCGCAGGACTACGAGGTGATTGATCCATCGACCGAAGATCCCTGTGCAGTAATCTCGCTGGGCGATCAGGCCGACACGGACGCGGCAGTCGCGGCAGCGAAGGCGGCGCTGCCCGGTTGGAAAGCGGCCGACCCGGCAGAGCGGATCGCGGCGGTCGAGCGGATCGCCAAGGTCTATGCCGAGCGCGCCGAGGACATGGCGCAGGCGATCAGCCTCGAGATGGGCGCGCCGATCGATCTCGCGCGCAAGAACCAGTGGGGCGCGGGCGCCTATCACATCAAGAATTTCATCGACGCGGCGAAGGCGTTCGAGTGGGTGCATCCTTTGGGCGACGGCACGCCGGGCGCGATGATCGCCTATGAGCCGGTGGGTGTCGTCGGGCTGATCACGCCGTGGAACTGGCCGATGAATCAGGTGACGCTCAAGGTGATCCCGGCGATCCTCGCGGGCTGCACGATGGTGTTGAAGCCGTCCGAGGAAGCGCCGCTGTCTTCGCTGATCTTCGCGGAAATCCTCGATGCGGCGGGGCTGCCGAAGGGCGTGTTCAACCTCGTGAATGGCGACGGCGCGGGCGTCGGCACGCAGCTCTCGACCCATCCGGATGTCGAGATGATTTCCTTCACCGGCTCGACCCGTGCCGGGCGCGCGATCTCGAAGGCGGCGGCCGATACGCTCAAGCGCGTGACGCTGGAGCTTGGCGGCAAGGGCGCCAACCTGATCTTCGCCGATGCGGACGAAGATGCGGTGGCCCGCGGTGTGAAGCATTGCTTCCAGAACTCGGGGCAAAGCTGTAACGCGCCGACGCGGATGCTGGTCGAGCGTTCGGCCTATGATCGCGCGGTCGAGGTCGCGCGGCAGACCGCCGAAGCCACGCAGGTCGCCAGCCCTCGCGAGGAGGGCAAGCATATCGGTCCGGTCATCAACAAGGCGCAGTTCGACAAGATCCAGGGCCTGATCGAGACAGGCATCGCGGAAGGCGCGAAACTCGTCGCGGGCGGTCCCGGACGGCCCGAACATCTCAATCGCGGCTTCTATGTCCGTCCGACGGTCTTTGCCGACTGCGATCCCTCGATGACGATCATGAACGAGGAAATTTTCGGCCCAGTCCTGTCGATCATGCCCTTCGACAGCGAGGAGCAGGCGATCGAGGTGGCCAACGCCACGCCATACGGTCTGACCAATTACCTGCAATCGGGCGACGGCGCGCGACGCAACCGGCTGGCGCGTCAGTTGCGCTCGGGCATGGTCGAGATGAACGGTCAGGACCGCGGGGCGGGGGCACCGTTCGGCGGCGTCGGCTCCTCGGGCCGGGCGCGCGAGGGTGGCCGTTGGGGCATCGAGGAATTCTGCGACGTGAAGTCGATCTCCGGCTGGGCGGAATAAGGGGCGCTGCCCCTCTTGCCCTATCGGCCAATTCACCTGCCGATATTTTTATTGAGAAGAACAGGGGCGGTTGCGCAAGCGGCCGCCCTTCGACATGATCGCGCGGCTTTTGGAACGGGAGAATGAGATGAGCTTCACGCTGGCGACCTGGAACATCAACTCGGTGCGGCTGCGCGAGGGGCTGGTGCGCAAGCTGATGGAGGAAGAGGCGCCCGACGTGCTCTGCCTTCAGGAATGCAAGAGCCCGGTCGAGAAGATCCCGGTCGAGGGTTTCAAGGAACTGGGCTACACGCACATGATCGCGCGCGGCCAGAAGGGCTATAACGGCGTCGCGATCTTCTCGAAAATTCCGATGGAAGAGAACAGCGCCCATGATTTTGCCGATCTCGGCCATGCACGCCATGTCGCGGGTACGCTCGAGAATGGCGTCACCATCCACAACTTCTATGTCCCCGCAGGCGGCGACGTGCCGGATCGCGAAGTGAACGAGAAGTTCGGCCAAAAGCTGGATTACCTCACCCAGATGCGCGATCACTTCAAAGCGGAAGGGCCGAAGAAGTCGATCCTCGTCGGCGATCTGAACATCGCCCCGCGCGAGGATGACGTCTGGAGCCACAAGCAGCTGCTGAAGATCGTCAGCCACACCCCGATCGAAGTCGAGCATCTGCATGACGCGATGGAGGCGGGCAAATGGGTGGACATCACCCGGCAGGACATTCCCGAGGGGCTTCTCTATTCGTGGTGGTCCTACCGGGCGCGCGACTGGGATGCCGCCGACAAGGGTCGCAGGCTCGATCACATCTGGGCGACGCCGGACATCTCGAACGCGGCGCATGGCAGCCGGGTGCTGCGCGCCGCGCGGGGCTGGGAGAAGCCCTCCGATCATGCGCCGGTTTTCGCGACTTTCGATCTGTAATCGCTTGCGGCAGCGCGCCGCGGTCAAACGGGTTTGCGTTCGGCCCTTCCGAGGCCATATAGGAAAGCAAATCCTCCGCAATTTCGGGAGACGGACATGCTGGAACTGGGTGGCGGCGCCAAGGCCGCAAGCAAGAGCGAATACGTCACGGACGTGACCGAAGCCAACTTCATGGCCGAGGTGGTCGAGAAATCGCAGACCGTGCCGGTCATCGTGGATTTCTGGGCGCCGTGGTGCGGCCCGTGCAAGCAGCTCGGCCCGGCACTGGAAGCCGAGGTCGAAGCCGCGAAAGGCGCGGTCGTGATGGCCAAGGTCAATGTCGACGAAAACCAGATGATCGCAGGCCAGATGCGCGTGCAGTCGATCCCGACCGTCTACGCCTTCTGGCAGGGCCAGCCGATCGACGGTTTCCAGGGCGCGTTGCCCCCCTCCGAGATCAAAAGCTTCGTGGCCAAGCTGATCGAAGCGTCCGGCGGTGAGGCGGGCAACGGTCTGGGCGATGCGGTCGAGGCGGCGGAAGCCATGCTGGCCGAGGGTGCGGCGGAAGATGCGGCAGAGACCTTCGCGGCGATCCTCGAAGAAGATGGCGAGCTGGCGGAGGCCCATGGCGGCCTGATCCGCGCACGCATCGCGCTCGATCAACTGGATGCGGCAGGTGCAGCCTTGGCCGCGGTGCCGCCGAAGCTCGCCGACAGTGCCCCGGTAGAGGCAGCGCGCGCGCAGCTCGATCTGGCGAAACAGGCGCAATCGGCCGGTCCGCTCGACGATCTGAAATCCAAGGTCGAGGCAGATCCGAACGATCATCAGGCCCGCTTCGACTATGCGCAGGCGCTCTACGCGGCCGGGAACGCCGAAGAGGCCGTGGATCAACTTCTCGAGTTGTTCCGGCGGGATCGCGAATGGGAGAACGAGGCCGCGAAGACGCAGCTTTTCACCATTTTCGACGCGCTCAAGCCGAACGATCCGATCGTCGCAAAAGGTCGCCGTCGTCTGTCGTCGATGATATTTGCCTGAGGACTTGGGCGCGCTAGTTTCATCCGCATGATGAAGAAAGGCGACTTGCCCGAAATCCTTCCGCTTTTTCCGCTGCCCGGTGCGCTGCTGCTGCCCCGGGCGCGGCTTCCGCTGCACATCTTCGAGCCGCGCTATCTGCAGATGATCGAAGATTGTATGAAGACCAAGTCTCGACTGATCGGGATGATCCAGCCGATCAAGGGGCCGGAGGGGCAGAACCACCTCAACACGATTGGCTGCGCGGGCCGTCTGACCGGGTTTTCCGAGACCGAGGACGGACGCTACATGATCACGCTGTCGGGGATCTCGCGCTATCGCATCCTGCAGGAGGTCGAAGGCTTCACGCCCTATATCCGCGCCGAGGTCAGCTGGGCCGGGTTCGAGCGCGATCTGGGCCCGGCGGAGCATGACAACGGCTTTGATCGAGACGATTTTCTCGACCTGTTGTCCAAGTTTTTCCACGCCCAAGGGCTGGATACTGATTGGCAAACGCTGAAGGATGCCGATGACGAGTTGCTGATCAACTCGCTCGGGATGCTTTTGCCGCTGGAGCCCGAGGACAAGCAGGCACTGCTGGAGGCGCCCTGTCTGGCCACCCGGCGCGAAACCCTGGTGACCCTGATCGAATATGCGCTGCATGGCGGCGGAGAGGAGCGGTTGCAATGAGCGAAGAGACCGAGAGCGCACCGGCTGCGGAGAAACCGCTATTCGACCGGCACATGCTGGAGGCGCTCGTCTGCCCGCTGACCCATGCGGTGCTAAAATACGATGCCGAGAAACAGGAGCTGATTTCTCAGCCCGCGAAGCTGGCCTTCCCGATCCGGGGGGGCATTCCGATCCTCTTGGAAGACGAAGCGCGCCGGATCGACGAATAAGGCGCGGTGCTTACAGTGCGCGGCCCTGCAACAGGCGGGGCAGGGGGCCCGAAAGCCCCGCCGCTTGCTGCATGAACCCGCGCCGCAGCCCCGGGATTGCCTGCACCAGACCCATTCCCAGATCGCGCCCCGCCTTCAGTAGCGGATCGTCGTTCGAGAACAGCTTGTTCACGGTATCCATGCCGAGTGCGAGCGACGTCGAGTCGAAGCGTCGCCAACCCTGATAACGCTCCAGCACGTCCTCGGCCCCGATATCCTCACCCCGGCGCATTGCTTCCACGACGATTTCCGCCAGTGCCGCCACGTCGCGCAACCCGAGATTCAGGCCCTGTCCCGCGATCGGATGCACCCCATGCGCCGCATCGCCCACCAGCGCCACGCGCGGCGCGACATAGGCTTTCGCAAGCGTCAGATTCAGCGGGTAGGAGAACCGTGGCCCGGCCAGTTTGATCTCGCCGAGGAAATCCCCGAAACGCGGGCGCAGCACAGCGAGGAAATCCTCGTCATCCAGCGCCGAAATGGTCTTTGCGTTTTCTTCGGTCTCGCTCCAGACGATGGAGGACCGATTGCCTTTCAGCGGCAGGATCGCGAGCGGTCCGGTCGGCATGAAGAACTGATGGGCGATGCCGTTATGGGGCTTCTCGTGCTCGACCGCCGCCACCAGCGCGGTCTGACCATAGCCCCAACCCTCACGGGTGATCCCGGCGCGTTCGGCCACGCCCGACCGGCGACCGTCCGCGCCGATCAGCAGTTTCGCGGTCAGGGTCTTGCCGGTGGACAGGCTCACCTCGACCCCGCCGGGCACGACCTGCTGTCCCGTGACCTGCGTCTCATGCAGCAGCGTGATCTTGTCGCTCGCCTCCATCGCATCGAGGAACGCGCGATAGAGGTAGCGATCCTCCAGCATGTACCCGACCGGTGCCTGATCCAGCTCGCGCGCGTCGAAATGCAGGAAGAAGGGCGCCGCCCCTTCGCCTGCGTGACCGTCGGCGGCTTTCACCTCCATCATCGGTTGCGCCTGATCGGCAAGCCCGTCCCAGACGCCGATCGCGCGCAGCAGTTTTTGCGACGCGATCGCCAGCGCATAGGCGCGTCCGTCGAACGTGTCGGTCGCGCGCTGGCGAGCCGGCGCCGCATCGACGAGGGTCACGGAAAGGCCGGCGGAGGCCAATGCAAGCGCCAAGGCGGGGCCGTTGAGCCCGCCGCCTGCGATGATGACGTCTGAATCGTGTTTCATGGCGCTTACTATGGCGCTGGAAGCGGGATTGTCCATGCGCGGGACTGTCGCTAGCGTGGCGGAAAGAACGAAGGAGGTGGGGTATGGAATGGCGTCTGGCAGGGGCTGCGGAGCAAGGGCGGGCGATCGCCGCCGGGCAGCTCGATCCGGTGGAGCAGACCGAGGCCTATCTCGCAGCGGCTGAAGCGTCGGAAGACATCTATGCACGCCTTACGCCGCAGCGCGCCCGCGACGAGGCGATGGCCGCGCATCAGCGCGCCAAGCAGGGCCGTCGGCGCGGGATGCTCGATGGCGTTGCGCTGTCGTGGAAGGATCTGTTCGACACCGCGGGCGTGGCGACGGAAGCGGGCACGCGGTTGCTGGCCGGGCGCGTGCCCGAGCGCGACGCCGATGTGCTGATCGAGGCCACGCTGGGCGGCTCTGTCTGTCTAGGCAAGACGCATATGACCGAACTGGCTTTCTCCGGGCTGGGCGTGAACCCGATGACGGCGACGCCGCCGAACATCCAGGATCCCGAACTCGCGCCGGGCGGGTCTTCCTCCGGAGCGGCGCTGTCGGTGGCGCGCGGCTTGGCGGCGGCGGCCGTCGGATCGGACACGGGCGGGTCGGTGCGCATTCCTGCGGCATGGAACGATCTGGTGGGGCTGAAGACCACGCATGGCCGGATCACGACCAAGGGTGTCGTGCCGCTGTGTAGGAGCTTCGACACGATCGGTCCGTTGACACGCAACGTCGAGGACGCGGCCCACGTGCTGGCGTTGCTCGAAGGGCGTGCCGCGCCGGATCTGCGCGACGCAAGCCTCAGGGGCAAACGGCTGCTGGTGCTCGAAGGGCTGCCGTTCGAGGGCACCCGCGAAAAGCCGGTGCAAGGCTTTGAGCGGGCCGTTGAGGCCTTCGCTAAGGCGGGTGCGGTGATCGAGCGGCGGGGCTTGCCGATGGTGCGCCCGGCGATGGACCTTTCCGGCGTTCTCTTCGCGCCCGAGGCCTATGGCGAATGGAAGCACGAGATCGAAGCCGCGCCCGAGAAGATGTTCGCAGCGATCCTCGAGCGGTTCCGCAGCGGGCGCGACGCTCTGGCCTCGGATTACGCCAAGGGGTGGCACGCGCTGGAGGGCTATCGCGCCGCCTATCTGGAGGCGACTGCGGAATATGACGCCGTTCTGGTGCCGACATCGCCGATACTGCCGCCCGATGTCCGCCGCCTTCTCAGCGACAAGCGCTATTTCCAAGAGGAAAACGTGCTCGCCCTGCGCAACACCCGGATCGGCAACGTGCTGGGGCTGTGCGCGCTGAACCTTCCGACGGGAATCCCAAGCTGTGGTATTTCGCTGATGGCGCCGCCCATGACGGAGGATCGATTGCTGCGTTTGGGCATGTGCGCCGAATCGGCGCTGGCCTGAAAAACACATTTCTTGTGGTCAACCCGCTCTGGAGCTTGTCTTTTTCTGGACGAAACGGCGGAGCTTTTGTAACCTCGTCGGTAATAAGGGGCGACATAGACCCCATTCGATGAGGCACAGATGGACTTTCCCGAGCGGTTTTCGAACCTGCCCGAATACGCATTTCCGCGTTTGCGCGCGCTGCTCGATTCGCATGAACCGGGCGGCGACGTCTTGGCCATGTCCATCGGTGAGCCGCGCCATCCGATGCCCGAGTTCGTGGGTGATGTCATTGCGCAAAGCCTTAGAGAGTTTGGGAAATATCCCGCCAACGACGGCACGCCCGAATTGCTGGATGCGATCTCTGGCTGGCTCAAGCGGCGCTATTCGGTCGAGATCGGACCCGAGCGGATCATGGCGCTCAACGGCACCCGCGAGGGTCTTTACAACGCCGCGATGGCGCTTTCGCCCGAACAGAAACGCGGCAAGACGCCCGTGATCGCGATCCCGAACCCGTTCTATCAGGTCTACGCGGTGGCCGCGGCAGCGGTCGGCGCGGAGCCGGTTTTCGTGCCCGCAGGCGTCGAGACCGGTTTTTTGCCTAATTATTCGGCACTTCCGGCGGAGGTGCTGGACCGCGTCACCGTCGCCTATCTGTGCTCGCCCTCGAACCCGCAGGGCGCAGTCGCGAGCCGCGAATATCTGGCCGATCTGCTGCATCTGGCCGAGAAGCACGACTTCATGGTTTTCGCTGACGAGTGCTATTCCGAGATCTGGCGCGAGGCCCCGCCGCCCGGTGCGGCACAGGTCGCCGCCGAGGAAGGCATCGACCCCGAGCGCGTGGTGATTTTCCATTCGCTCTCGAAGCGGTCGAACCTGCCGGGTCTGCGCTCGGGCTTCCTCGCTGCCGGGCCGCAAAGCATTAAACATATCCGTCGCCTGCGCGCCTATGCCGGTTCACCGTTGCCGCAACCGCTGCAGCGCGTGGCAGAGCGGGCCTGGGCGGACGAGGCCCATGTCACGGAAAATCGTCGCCTTTACGCCGAGAAATACGAGATCGCGGGACAGATCTTCGACGGCGTCGATGGCTTCCAGCTGCCGCAGGGCGGTTTCTTCCTCTGGCTTCCCGTCGAAGACGGGGAGGCAGCGGCGCTCAAGCTTTGGAAAGAGACCGGCATTCGCGTGCTGCCGGGCGCCTATCTCGCGCGCGAGGTGAACGGGGAAAACCCCGGCCAGAAATATATTAGGGTGGCTCTGGTCGCCCCAAAAGCAGAAACGCAGCGCGGGCTTACGCAGCTTCGCGACTGCCTATACGGTTGAGGACGGTAGGTTATGGCATCTTATCAGGTTCGACAGCGCGATCCGCTTTTCGATCAGGACACGCAAGCCGTTCTGGAACGGCGTGGCAAGGAATTGGTAGGGGGGCTGCTGGTCGTCTTCGGCCTGCTCGCCGCAATGATGCTTTTCTCCTATCATCCCGAAGATCCAAGCTGGATGGCAGCCTCGGATGAGCCGGTGCAGAACTGGCTCGGCCGGATCGGCGCCGGGATCGCCTCGCCGTTGTTCGTGATCGTGGGTCACGGCGCGTGGTTGCTGCCTGCGGCGCTGGTGGCCTGGGGCCTGCGCATGATCACCCATCGCGGCGAAGAGCGCCTCGTTTCGCGGATGATCTTCTTCCCGATCGCCGTGGCCGTCGCCTCCGTCTATGCAGCGCTTCTGGTGCCGGGCGATCAATGGGGTCAGGCCTTCGGCCTTGGTG
Source organism: Thioclava nitratireducens (assembly GCF_001940525.2). Lineage (NCBI taxonomy): Bacteria > Pseudomonadati > Pseudomonadota > Alphaproteobacteria > Rhodobacterales > Paracoccaceae > Thioclava > Thioclava nitratireducens. The sequence continues at coordinate 3,839,044 of NZ_CP019437.1, read as the reverse complement.
GGCATTTCGGCGATATGATCGCGGGTGCGATGCTGGGGATCGTCCCGATTTCCGGCGTGGTCGGGCTGAAGCTTCTTTCGCTGGTCCTCGCCGCGGCGATGCTGGCGATGGCGACCTTCGTTCTCGGCTTCACCAAGCCCGAGTTGCGCGCGATCACGCGTTTCATGTGGCTGGGCACGGTCGCGGTCTATGTCGGTGTGATGAACGTTCTGGGTCGCGGGGCCTCGGCCTCGGTCATGGGGGCGCGCTCGGCGGCGGAGCGTGCGCGCCAGCGTCGCGCCGAAGCCGCCGAACGTGCCGCTGAGCAGGCGGCTTGGGAAGAGCAGCAGGCGCTCGCCGCGCAGCATTGGGCCCCGGAGGTCGAAGCCGCCCCGGCCGCGCGCCCGTCCTTCCTGTCTCGCATCCGTCGCCCGGTGGAGCCGGACTACGATCCCTATGATGCCTCGCCGGAGCTGTTCGAGACCGAGCCCTATTGGGACGACCAGCCGCCGGCCGCGCCCACCGAAGATCGGATCCGTGCGCGCATCAGCCAGGCGGTGCAGAACCGCAAGGCCGCACCGGTCGCCACCGATTACGCGCCCGAGCCTGCCGGAGCGCCGCTGCATCACGATATGCCCGAAACCTTCGCCGAGCCCGAGCCGGCGCCGCCGCGCCCTTCGGCCTCGGTGCTCGCCGCAGTCGCCAAGCGTCTCGCGCGCGGCCCGCGCCAGCCGCAGGTGGTCCATCAGGAGCCGCCGCTGCGGGCCGAGCCGCAATTGCGTGCGGAGCCACCGCTTCGGGCCAAGCCGCGTTTCATGCCGGGCTTCGGCGCACCGGCCGCAACCGCCCCGGAGCGCGCGTCCGAAATGGCGACCTATGCCGAGGCCGAAGAGCCGCATATGACGGCTGCCGAGCAGGTCGCACAGGAACGCGAATACGCAGGCGAAGAGAGCCGCGACTGGACCCACCCGGATTACGAAGGCTTCGAACCCGATCTCCGCGATATGCGCACCGAGCATTTCTATGCCGGCGAGCCACATTCCTTCGACGAGACCGGCAATGCGCAATGGATCGAGGAAGACGTGGTGCCGGAAATCCCGGCCTCGGCGCGTGGCCTCGACCGTCAGGTCATCAAACAGCCCGAGCCGAAGCGCGTGGTGCAGCCCGCGGCGAAACCCGCGGCCCCGTCGCGTCGTGCGATCGAAGAGGCGCAGCCCAAGATGACTTTTGAGAAGCCGCAGACTGCGCCCTTCGAAATGCCGCCGCTGTCGCTGCTGACCAATCCCACGACGATCCAGCGCCACCAGCTCTCGGATGAGGCGCTGGAGGAGAACGCACGGATGCTCGAGACGGTGCTCGACGATTACGGCGTGAAGGGCGAGATCGTCTCGGTCCGCCCGGGCCCGGTTGTCACGATGTATGAACTCGAGCCCGCGCCGGGTCTCAAAGCCAGCCGCGTGATTGGTCTGGCCGACGATATCGCCCGCTCGATGTCGGCGCTGTCGGCACGCGTTTCGACCGTGCCGGGCCGTTCGGTGATCGGCATCGAACTGCCGAACGATCACCGCGAGAAGGTGGTGCTGCGCGAGATTCTCTCGGCGCGCGACTTCGACGACAAGAACATCAAGCTGCCGCTGGCTCTGGGTAAGACGATCGGTGGCGAGCCTATCGTGACCAACCTCGCCAAGATGCCCCACCTGCTGATCGCGGGGACGACCGGTTCGGGTAAATCCGTCGCGATCAACACGATGATCCTGTCGCTCCTCTACCGTCTGACGCCGGAAGAGTGCCGCCTGATCATGATCGACCCGAAGATGCTCGAACTCTCCGTCTATGACGGCATCCCGCATCTGCTCAGCCCCGTCGTGACCGATCCGAAGAAAGCTGTCGTCGCCCTGAAATGGGTCGTCTCCGAGATGGAAGAGCGCTATCGCAAGATGTCCAAGATGGGCGTGCGCAACATCGAGGGCTACAACGGTCGCGTGAAGGAGAGCCTTGAGAAAGGCGAGATGTTCAAGCGCACCGTGCAGACCGGCTTCGACGAGGAGACCGGCGAGCCGATCTTCGAGACGGATGAATTCCAGCCCGAACCCTTCCCCTATATCGTCGTGATCGTCGACGAGATGGCGGACCTGATGATGGTCGCAGGCAAAGAGATCGAAGCCTGCATCCAGCGTCTGGCGCAGATGGCGCGGGCCTCGGGCATCCACCTGATCATGGCGACGCAGCGCCCCTCGGTCGATGTCATCACCGGCACGATCAAGGCGAACTTCCCGACCCGGATCTCGTTCCAGGTGACGTCGAAGATCGACTCGCGCACCATTCTGGGCGAGCAGGGCGCCGAGCAGCTTCTGGGCATGGGCGACATGCTCTACATGGCTGGCGGCGGCAAGATCACCCGTTGCCACGGGCCCTTCGTGTCCGACGAGGAAGTCGAGGAAATCGTCAACCACCTCAAGAGCTTCGGTCCGCCGGCCTATATGTCTGGCGTGGTCGAGGGCCCCGATGACGAGGTGGCTTCCGACATCGATCAGGTGCTGGGCCTCAACACTGGCGGCAATACCGGCGGCGAGGATGCGCTCTATGATCAGGCGGTGGGCATCGTGATAAAGGATCGCAAATGCTCGACCTCCTACATCCAGCGCAAGCTGGGCATCGGCTACAACAAGGCCGCGCGCCTCGTGGAGCAGATGGAGGATCAGGGCGTCGTGTCCTCGGCCAACCATGTCGGCAAACGCGAAATCCTCGTGCCCGAACAGCAATAAGCCGGTCACAATCTGAGATGCAGAGCGCCCCGGGGGAGACCTCGGGGCGTTTTGCATTGGGCCGCACGGGCTATCCGCACCCGGTGTGCTGTCATCCGATACTGGGGGAGATGTTATTGAATGACATCCCCGGTTCGGCGCAAATGCGCTCAAGACGGACCCGCAGCGCGATTGGCGCGTTACGGCGGGACTTCCGCTTTCGCAAGGAGTGCCTAAATCTATGGTCATGAAACAGATCCGCATCCTGCTCGCCGCGATCTTCACGCTGGCGCTCGCCCTTCCGGCTTCGGCCGGGAAAGTCTCGCTGAATCAGATATCGTCCTATCTGAACTCGCTGACCTCCGCTTCGGCGGATTTCACGCAGGTCAACTCGGACGGGTCTATCTCGACCGGCAAGCTGTTCATCAAGCGGCCCGGTCGGGCGCGCTTCCAATACAATAACGACAAGACTTTGGTGCTGGCCTCGGCTAACCGCGTCGCTGTGTTCGATCCGAAATCGAACCAGCCACCGGAGCAATACCCGCTGGTGAAGACGCCGCTGAACCTGATCCTCGGGCGCAATATCGACCTGAATCGTAACGGTATGGTCGTGGGCTACACGACGGACGGGCCGAAGACGATCGTCACCGCGCAGGACCCGCAGCATCCTGAATACGGGAATATTCAGCTCATCTTCACTGACGGGCCGGTTGAGTTGCGCCAATGGGTGATCACCAACCAGTCGGGCGAGAAGACCACGACGATCCTCAACAACCTCCAAAAAGGCGGCAACTTTGCCACCTCGATGTTCTCGATCGACCAGGCGTTGGCCCAGCGGCGCTGATTGTTCAGCGCCGGCAGGCTTGAAGCTGGATCTCGTACATCTGCGCGCGGGATGCGACTCGGTCGGCCACGGCTAGAAGCCAGGATTTCGACCGGTGTGACCCGCGCGAATAGCCGCCGCGCCCTTCGTGATAGGCGAGATACTGGTTGCGCGCGTCGGCCTTGGAGATGCCGAGCTTCTTCTGCGTGCCATCCATGTACCAACCCATGAAGTCGGTGGCATCCGAGATGCGGTTGCGCCGGGCACCGAAGCGACGGGTATCTTCGCGATACTCGTCCCAGGTGCCGTCGAGGGCTTGGCTGTAGCCGTAGGCAGAGCTCTGGCGGCCCAGCGGGATGATCCCGAGCGCGAAGCGCTGCGGTGTCTTCGCGTTGCCGTCGAACTTGCTTTCCTGGTGGATCGTGGCCATCTGAACCGCGACCGGAACGCCCCATCGGGCCTCCGTCCGGCGCATGGCGTTGAAATATTGCGGACGCTCCTTGATGATCGCGCAGGCGTCATCAAGGTTGCGCGGGGGCTTGGACGGTCCGCCTCCGCAGGCGGCCACCGCAAGCAATACGCCGAGGGCGAGGTATTTCTTCATAGCTGCTCTTCTTTGCTCTGACGGCCTTGTTTTTTGTCATCCTATGCGTAATTGGCCCGTTCGAAAACCGGGAAACGCACGATGTCAGCGGACTGTCGCGACGAATCGGACAATCTGTTTCCGGCGGAAATGAGGCGAAAACGTGGACCTGAGCGGTTTCACGATTTAGGTATTAGGTATGAGGATAGACATGCATACCACGCACGCGAAATATCACATCGGCCAAGTGGTGCGACATCGCAACCACCCGTTCCGGGGGGTGGTCTTCGACGTCGATGCAATCTTCTCCAACTCGCAGGAATGGTACGATGCGATCCCCGAGGAGTCGCGCCCGTCCAAGGATCAGCCCTATTACCACCTGCTCGCGGAGAACGACGAAAGCTACTATGTGGCCTATGTGTCCGAGCAGAACCTCGTCGCGGATTTCTCCGGCGAGCCGGTGAGCCATCCCGATCTCGATGATCTGTTCGGTGAGTTCGGCAACGGCTCCTATCGGCTGCAATTCCAGATGAACTGAACGACCCTGCGGGTTCGGCGCCGGCTTATCCCTCTTGGAGTATCTCGACCGGTTCCAGCGGCATCCGGAAGGCCAGCAGATTGCGCCCGTCCTGCCGGTGATAACCAAGATCGGTCGCGAGGTCGCGGATCAGGAACCAGCCGAAGCCTCCTTCGGGCAGGCTGCTCGGGTCGGGCCGCTCCGGGTCGCGGTCCCGAAGGTCGAGGCAGGCCGGGGGCAGTGGGATCCCGTCATCGCTGACCGAACAGTTGAGCCCTTTTCGGTCGCGGACGATGGATAACGCGATCACGCCCTCCTCGCTTTCGCCGTAGCTGTGTTCGACGATGTTGTTGAGGATTTCCGCGAGGATCAGTTCCAGTGTTCCGGCCTCTTCCTCGGTCATCAGACGGATGAAACGCGCCACCGCAGCCCGCAGGGCATCACGCACCGCGATCAGTGTCGCCGGGAAGCTGAGGTTGAAGACGCGCACCTCGCCCCCATCCGGGCGGGGGTCTGGGCGCGCAGTCGTGGCGGGGGCTCTTGCATTCAGACGCTCACGCATATCTCCGGTCCTTCCCCAAGGCGGTTGCGAGATCGGCATGGATCGGCAGGACCGAATTCATGCGGGTGAGGCGGAAAACTTTCACCACATTCGGTGTCAGCCCGCAAAGCTCCAGCTGTCGGTCGGGGGCGAGCGATTTCATCACCGCCACCACCGCGCCGAGGCCGGAACTGTCGAGAAACTCCACCTTCGAAAGGTCGAGCAGTACCCGCGGCGCGGGCTGCATCGTCACATCGCGCATCCGTTCCTTGAACCTGAGGGCGATCGCAGCGTCCAGCCGCGCCTCGGCCAGATGGACGACAAGCGCGCCTTTCAGCGCTTCGGCAGTAAGGTTCATGTACGCCTCCCGCGGTTGATCTGACGGGAAGGCTAGACGGCAATGCTTACCATTCGGTATCCGTGGAACAGGATTTTGGAGGATATCATGGAAAACGTGGTGATCGTCGGAGCGTCGCGCACGCCGATGGGTGGGATGCAGGGCGTCTTTGCAGGTGTGTCTGCGTCCGAACTGGGCGGTGTCGCGATCAAGGCGGCGATGGACGGTGCGGGTGTCGCGCCTGCGCGCATCGAGGAAGTGCTGATGGGCTGCGTGCTGCCCGCAGGGCAGGGGCAGGCGCCCGCGCGGCAGGCGGGTTTCGCGGCGGGCCTCGGCGAAGAGGTGCCCGCGACGACGCTGAACAAGATGTGCGGCTCGGGCATGAAAGCGGCAATGGTGGCCTATGACCAGATCGCGCTTGGCCAGACCGGGGTGATGGTCGCGGGCGGCATGGAGAGCATGACCAACGCGCCTTACATGCTGCCGAAGATGCGCGCAGGGGCGCGGCTCGGCCATGCGCAGGCGCTCGATCACATGTTCCTCGACGGGCTGGAGGACGCCTATGACAAGGGGCGCCTGATGGGCACCTTTGCTGAAGATTGCGCGCAGGCGTTCCAGTTTACCCGCGAGGCGCAGGACGATTACGCGATGGCGTCGCTGAACCGTGCCGTTGCCGCGGAGAAATCCGGGGCCTTCGCGGGTGAGATCGCGCCCGTGACGGTGAAGAGCCGCAAAGGCGAGACCGTGGTCGCGATCGACGAGCAGCCGGGTAATGCGCGCCCCGACAAAATCCCCCAACTCAAGCCCGCCTTCCGCAAGGACGGCACGGTGACGGCGGCGAATTCGTCCTCGATCTCGGACGGGGCGGCGGCGCTGGTGCTGGCCTCCGAGGCCGCGGCGAAGGCCGAGGGGCTGCCGATCCGCGCACGCATTCTGGGCCATGCGAGCCATGCGCAGGCGCCGGCCGATTTCCCGACGGCTCCGGTGCCGGCGGCGGAAAAGCTGCTGAAGAAGCTGGGCTGGACGATCGAGGATGTCGATCTTTGGGAGGTCAATGAGGCCTTCGCGGTCGTGCCAATGGCCTTCATGCACAAGCTGGGCATTTCGCATGACAAGGTAAACGTGAATGGCGGCGCCTGTGCGCTTGGCCATCCGATCGGCGCGTCGGGTGCGCGGATCATCGTGACGCTGCTCAATGCGCTGGAAAAGGCCGGTCTCAAGCGCGGCGTGGCCGCGATCTGCATCGGTGGGGGCGAGGGCACGGCCATCGCGATTGAACGGGTATGAACGTGGATTACCAAGACCTGACGAAACGCATCGCGGCGCTGACCGAGGGCGAGACCGACGAGGTCGCGCTGATGGCGACGCTCGCCTGCGAAATCCACCACGCGGATGACCGCTTCGACTGGACCGGCTTCTACCGGGTCACCGAGCCGGAGCTACTGAAGATCGGCCCCTATCAGGGGGGGCATGGCTGTCTCGTGATCCCGTTCTCGCGCGGGGTCTGCGGGGCGGCGGCCCGCGAGGGGCGCACGCAACTGGTGCCGGATGTCGAGGCTTTCCCGGGCCATATCGCCTGCGCCAGCTCCACCCGTTCGGAACTGGTGATCCCGGTCTATGCGCAGCGGGGCCTCATCGCGGTGCTGGATATCGACAGCGACCAGCCCGACGCCTTCACCGAGGCGGATGCCGCGGCGCTGGAAGCGATCCTGAAAAACGTGTTCGGCCATTTGTGAGGAAGCGATGAAACATACCGGCGCGTGCCTGTGCGGGGCGGTCAGCTACGAGGTCGAGGGAGAGATGCAGCCCGTGGTGGCGTGTCATTGCTCCCAGTGCCGCAAAACCTCCGGCCATGTCTGGGCCTCGTCGCAGGTCGACGCCCATCAGCTCGTGCTGATCAACCGCGACGGGCTGCGCTGGTATCGCTCTTCGGAGACGGCGGAGCGGGGCTTTTGCGCGGTCTGCGGCAGCTCGCTGTTCTGGCGTCTGGATGGGGAGGGGCGGATCTCGATCGCGGCGGGCACGCTTGACCTGCCGACCGGGCTTTCGATGGCGGAGCATATCTTCGTGGCGAACAAGGGCGATTACTACGAAATAGAGCCGGGGCCGCCCCAATCGCCCTGAGGCTTGACCCGACAGGCGGCGCAGTGCATCTCGCAGTCCATGAGTTATGTCTATGACCCGCCACAGGAGGCTCCGCGCATCCTTCATGCCGATCACGAAATCCTCGTGGTCGACAAGCAGGCGGGGCTTCTCTCGGTGCCGGGCAAGGGGCCGGACAAGGCCGATTGCCTCATTGCGCGGCTGCGGGGGATTTACCCCGAGGTGCTGCTGGTCCATCGGCTCGATACCGATACCTCGGGTGTGATGGTCTTCGCGCTGACGCCCCATGCACAGCGCCATCTCGGTCTGCAATTCGAGAAGCGCCAGACGAAGAAAGCCTATCAGGCGCGGCTCTGGGGGGAACTGGCCGATAAGGAAGGCCGGGTTGATCTGCCGCTTTGTGTCGACTGGCCGAACCGCCCGCGCCAGCATGTCGATCACCAGAACGGCCGTCCCGCGCAGACCGACTGGCGGGTTATCCGGCATGAGGATGGCTCGACGCGGGTGCGGCTGATGCCGGTGACCGGGCGCAGCCATCAGCTGCGGGTGCATATGGCCGAACTGGGCCATCCGATCCTCGGCGATCCGCTTTATGCGGAAGGAGAGGCGCAGGAGTTCGAGCGTCTGATGCTCCACGCCGAGACGCTGCGCTTTCGCCATCCCGATGGCGGGATGCATATGACCTTCACCGCGCCGGTCCCGTTCTGAAACCGATACAATCGCAGGTCTTTTCCCCGCCTGCGCGCGCAGGCATACTCCTGCGAGACCTATTGCGGAGAGCCCGATGTCCAAACCCTTGCGCCTTGGTGTGAATATCGATCACGTCGCCACCGTGCGGAATGCCCGCGGCTCGGCCTATCCTGACCCGCTGCGCGCCGCGCGTCTGGCCGAGCAGGCCGGAGCCGACGGGATCACCGCGCATTTGCGCGAAGACCGCCGCCATATCCGCGACGCCGATATCGACGCGCTGCGCGGCGGCATCGATATCCCGCTGAATTTCGAGATGGCCGCAACGTCCGAGATGCAGAAGATCGCGCTGCGCCATTTGCCCCATGCCTGCTGCATCGTGCCGGAAAAGCGCGAAGAGGTGACGACCGAAGGCGGTCTGGACGTCGCGGGCGATGTCTCGCGGCTGACCGATTACGTGGGGCCGCTCGTCGAGGCGGGCATCCGCGTGTCGATGTTCATCGGTCATGATCCGGCGCAGATCGAAGCCTCCGCCAAGATCGGCGCGCAGGTGATCGAGCTGCATACCGGCCATTTCTGCGACATGCATTACGCGGGCGATTTCGCCGCGCGTGATGCCGAACTGGAGGCGCTGAAAGCGGGCGCAGACTATGCCGACAGTCTCGGGCTGGAGGTCCATGCGGGCCACGGTCTGACCTACGAGACGGTCGAGCCGATCGCCGAGATGAAGCAGATCCGCGAGTTGAACATCGGCCATTTCCTGATCTCCGAGGCGATCTTCGTGGGGCTCGGCCCCGCGATCGTGCATATGCGCAAGCTGATGGACGCGGCGCGGGGCTGAGGCGGCATGATCCTCGGCATCGGCACCGATCTCGCGAATATCGAGAGGATCGAGCGCACGCTCGAACGCTTCGGCGACCGTTTCCGCAACCGCGTCTTCACCGAAATCGAGCAGCGCAAGGCCGAGCGCCGCAAGGATGTGGCGGGCACCTATGCCAAACGGTGGGCGGCGAAAGAAGCCTGTTCCAAAGCGCTTGGGACCGGGTTGCGGATGGGCATCGCGTGGAAGGATATGGCGGTCACGAATCTGCCAACGGGACAGCCGGTGATGCAGGTCACGGGCTGGGCGGCGGACCGGCTTAAGGAAATGACACCAGAGGGTTACGAGGCCGTCATCCATGTGACGCTGACGGATGACCACCCCTGGGCGCAAGCCTTTGTCGTGATCGAGGCCCGCAAGCTTTCTTGACTCGGGCGCGAGGCCGCGTATTGAGGCCAAGGAATTTTGAGGCAGGGTAAGAGATAATGGCGAAGAACAAGGCCGAGGGCGGTATCCTCGACACGATCAAGACGATTGTCTGGGCACTGGTGATCGCGGGGGTGTTCCGCACGCTGTTCTTCCAGCCCTTCTGGATTCCCTCCGGCTCGATGAAAGACACGCTGCTGATCGGCGACTTCCTCTTCGTGAACAAGATGGCCTATGGCTATTCGCGCTATTCCTGCCCGTTCTCGGCCTGTCCCTTCGACGGCCGCCTGCTGGCCCGCGACCCCAAACGCGGGGACGTGGTGGTGTTCCGCCATCCGACGAAGAACGTCGATTTCATCAAGCGTCTGATCGGCCTGCCGGGCGACAAGATCCAGATGATCAACGGCGTGCTGCAGATCAACGGCAAAGCGGTCGAGATGAAGCCCGAGCCCGATTTCGAGGAAGTCATGCAACCGCAGGGTCCGCAGGGGCTGTTGCCGCGCTGCTCGAATTCGCCGGTCGGCATGGGCGATACCTGCATCAAGAAACGCTATGCCGAGACGCTGCCCAACGGCGTCACGCATGACATTCTGCAGATCAATAATGACGGTCCCGTGGACAACACGCCCGTCTACACCGTGCCCGAGGGCATGTACTTCTTCATGGGCGACAACCGCGACAACTCCGAGGACAGCCGCTTCCCGCAATCGGTGGGCGGTCTCGGCTTCGTCCCGAAAGAGAACCTGATCGGCCGGGCCGACCGGGTGATGTTCTCCTCGGCGGGTCGCTCGCTGTTCTACTTCTGGACCTGGCGTCCGGATCGGTTCTTCAAGGCGATCAATTGAAGCTGAGCGCGGAGATCAAGGCATTCGAGAAGCGCCTCGGGCACAAGTTCAAACGGCCCGAGCTGCTCGCGCGCGCGCTGACGCATAGCTCGATCTCCACGCCGACCCGGCCCGACAACCAGCGGCTGGAATTTCTGGGCGACCGCGTTCTAGGCCTCGTGATGGCCGAGGCGCTGTTCCTAGGCGACCGTGCCGCTTCCGAGGGGCAGATGGCGCCGCGCTTCAACGCGCTCGTGCGCAAGGAAGCCTGCGCCGATATCGCCCGCAAGATCGACCTTGGCGCGGTGCTCAAGCTCGGCCGATCCGAGATGATGACCGGCGGGCGGCGCAAGCTGGCGCTGCTGGGCGACGCGATGGAGGCGGTGATCGCCGCCGTCTATCTCGATGGCGGGTTCGAGGCGGCGAAAGAGCTGATCCTGCGGCTCTGGGAAGACCGGCTCGACAGCGTCGAGGAGGACGCCCGCGACCCGAAAACCGCGCTGCAGGAATGGGCGCAGGCTCGCGGTCTGCCGCCACCGCGCTACGAGATCACCCATCGCGACGGTCCCGATCACGCCCCCAATTTCACCATCGAGGTGAGTCTGGAGAACGGCGCGCGCGAAACGGCCAAGGCCGGATCGAAGCGTCAGGGCGAGATGACGGCGGCGAAGACGCTGCTGAAACGTCTGGAAGACGACGCCGAGGGCTGAGATTTCGGTGGGACCGGGGCGACCAGCCCCGGGCCGCGCCCGATCCTTGGGAGGGCGCATTGGCGATGTCAGCGCGAGCACGCCTGACTTACGGGCTTCCAAGATAAAGCGCCAAGCCTCGTCGGGATGGCCGCGCCCACCCAAGGATCGGGCGCGGCCCTCGTCGCACAAGCCACATGACAAGATGACTGGCAACACGCGCCGTTATAAGCTACCCCGCGCCCCGTATCGCTTTCGCGTATCGCCAAAAAGGAATCCACATGACCACACGCGCCGGTTTCGTCGCCCTGATCGGAGAGCCCAATGCGGGCAAATCCACGCTGCTCAACGCGATGGTTGGCGCGAAGGTCTCGATCGTCACCCACAAGGTGCAGACCACCCGCGCCCGCATCCGTGGCGTCGCGATGGAAGGCCAGAGCCAGATCGTCTTCGTCGACACGCCCGGCATCTTCCGTCCGCGCCGTCGTCTGGACCGCGCAATGGTCAATGCCGCTTGGGGCGGGGCGGCCGATGCCGACATGATCGTCCTCCTGGTCGAGGCGCATCGCGGCCTCACCCCGGGTGTCGAAAGCATTCTCGAGGCGCTGCGCGGTCGCGAAGGCAAGCAGCCGGTGGCGCTTGCGATCAACAAGATCGACAAGGTGAAATCCGAGGAGCTTCTGGGCCTGACCGCGAAGCTCAACGAAGCGTTCGAGTTCACCAAGACCTTCATGATTTCCGCAGAGCGTGGCTACGGCGTGCAGGATCTCAAGGAATGGCTTGCGGGTGAGATGCCCGAGGGGCCGTGGCTCTATCCGGAAGACCAGATCGCCGACCTGCCGATGCGCATGATCGCAGCCGAGATCACCCGCGAGAAGCTGACCCTGCGGCTGCACGAGGAACTGCCCTACCAGCTGACGGTCGAAACCGAGAGCTGGGAGGAGCGCAAGGACGGCTCCGCGCGGATCGATCAGGTGATCTATGTCGCCCGGGACGGCCACAAGGGGATCATCCTTGGCAAGGGCGGCGAGACGATCAAGGCGATTTCCAAGGCCGCGCGCGAGGAAATGATCGAGTTTCTCGACCGGCCCGTGCATCTGTTCCTGCAGGTGAAGGTGCGCCCGAACTGGCTCGAAGAGGCCGAGCGCTATTCCGAAATGGGTCTCGATTTCAAGGACTCGAAGTGATGGCCGAGGCGCGTCTGACCACGGATTTCTGGGTCCGCGCCTATCTCAAGCGGCTGGAGCTCGCGAATATTCCGGCCTATGTCACTGCGCATGGGCAGGCATCTTCCGGTGCCGTTCTGGTGAAATGTGCCCGCCTCGACGGGACCGCGCAAAGCTACGAGCGGCGGGCGGATCTGATGACCGGAGAGAGCGCGTGGATGCTGCTGCATGACGGGCCCGAGGCCGAGGTCGATGCCAGCATCCGCAAGCAGCGCAGTTTCGACCCCGACCTCTGGGTGATCGAGATCGAGAGCCGCGACGGGCAAACGTTGCTGGAAGAGGACGGCCTCAGCGGCTGATCCCGAGCCGGTTGAGACCGCGGCCCAAGGTCACGATCACCAGCCCGCCGATCCAGAAAGCGACGAGGAACTTCACGCACCACAGGCCCAGTCCGCCCCAGCCGAGCTTGTCGAGGTTGAGGAAGAAATACGGGTAGAACCCGGTTTCCAGCCCCCGGATCACCGCATAGACCAAATAGATCAGCGGCCAGGCCAGCCAGATAACTGCGTGATGGCTCGTCAGCCCACCTTTCGGCGCGAAGGCCAGCCACCAGACCGGAACGAGTATCGGGGCTGCGGTGTGATAAAGCAGGTTCGAGACGTAATCGAGCCCGTGCAACGGCGTGTCGCCAGCCAGAAGCAGGTGATAGACCACGCCGACGATCAGCATCCACAGCACCAGAGCGGCAAGGAACGGTTTGGCCAGCGCCCGCTTGCGCCATGCCATCCAGCCGAAGGCGAGCCCCGCCAGCGTATTCGTCCAGATCGTGAAATAGCGAAACATCAGCCACAGGATGCCCAGCGGCACGGCGGCCTGCGGATGTTCGGCCATGTTGTCGAGGAAGCTTGCGCCGAACGCCGTCAACTCGACGAGGGCGATCAGGGCGGCGAAAAGGGTCGAGGCGCGTGTCATGCGACAAACGCTAGTGCGGCGCGGGGCGTTTGCGCAACTCACGAAGCCGCTTGCGCCGCAACGTCACGGAAAGGATAGTCGCAGCCATGGACTGGCAAGACCTCGGCACGATCCTCTCGGCACGACCGCATGGCGAAAGCTCGATGATCGTCGAGCTGTTCACCTCGGCGCATGGGCGTCACGCGGGCGTGGTGCGCGGCGGGGCGTCGCGGAAGATGGCGGGGATCCTGCAGCCGGGAAACCGGGTCACGGCGACGTGGCGCGCGCGGCTGGAAGATCACCTTGGCAGTTATACGATCGAGCCGCTGCAAAGCCGGGCGGTGATCCTGTCGGACAGGCAGGCCTTGGCCGGGCTGAACGCGGCGACGGCGCTGCTGCGGTTTACGCTGCCCGAGCGCGAGGCACATGACGCGCTGTTTCTGGCTTCCGAGGCGCTGTTCGACGCGATGGCCGAGGGCGGCGACTGGCTGCCGACCTATCTGCGCTGGGAGTTGGGACTGCTGGAGGAGATGGGCTACGGGCTCGACCTGTCGCGCTGCGCGGTGACCGGGTCGCGCGACGATCTCGCCTATGTCAGCCCGCGCTCGGGGCGTGCGGTGAGCCGTCAGGGGGCCGGGGAATGGGCGCCGAAACTGCTGCCGCTGCCGCTCTGCCTGCTGGGGCAGGGGCCCGCGAGTCTGGGCGAGATCGTGCAGGGGCTGCGGCTGACCGGGTTCTTCCTTGGCGAGCGGATGGCGCCGGATCTGGGAGACCGGCCCTTGCCCGAGGCGCGGCAACGGTTCGTGGATTTGCTGGGGCGGAGCGCGCGGTAGCTCATGGAGCGTGGCGCGGGGCGACGAGCCCCGGGCCGCGCCCGACCCTCCCCCGGGAGGGCGCATTGGTGATGTCATCGCGGGCACATCCGGCATGCGGGCTTGCGAGATAAAGCGCCAAGCCACTGGCGGAGCACAGCGCCCACCCAAGGGTCGGGCGCGCCCCTCACCTCAAGCTCAAGGCCGCTCGCGATCGTCCAGCAACAGCGTCAGCAGCGCCAGATCCAGCCAGCGCCCGAACTTCTTGCCAACCTGCGGCATCAGGCCAACCTGAGTGAAGCCCAGCCGCTCGTGAAGCCGGATCGACCCGTCGTTTGCGGCATCGATCGCGCCGACCATGACGTGAAACCCGCCCTCTTTGGCACGCTCGATCAGTGCCGCCATCAGCTTCGCACCCTTGCCGCCCGCGCGGTGGTCGCGATGGACATATACGGAATGCTCGACGCTCAGGTGATAGCCGTCATGGGGGCGGAACGGGCCGAAGCTCGCATAGCCTACGGCGCGCCCATCTTCCTCCCAGACCAGAACGGGATAACCCGCCGCCTGCCGATCCGCGATATAGGCGCGGCGGTTCTCGGGGCCGACTTCGATCTCGTTCCAGATCGCGGTCGTGTTGCGCACCGCGTCATTGTAAATCTCGGTGATCGCCTCTGCGTCTTCGGCCTTTGCGTCGCGGATCATCTGTGCCCCTCCAGTTCGTCGCGCCAGATTTGGCCGCGAAACCGGGCGAGCGCAACGCTATTTCTGCGCGATGAAATGTCCGGTGCGGCGCACGGCCTCGGCGGCGGGCACGAATTCCACGCCCAGATCGCGCGTCGCGGCCTCGTTGCTGAGCCGCATCGTCATCCCGAGCATCGGCTTGATCAGCGCGATCTGTTCGTCGAACAGCGCGAGGATCGAGACGATCCAGTTCGGCGCCTTCCGGGTCGGGATCTTGCGGTCGGGGAATTCGGCCTTCAGTACCTTCGCCATCTCTAGGAAGGACATGAAGCTTGCCGCACAGATGTAGCGGCGACCGATGCTCTCGGACCGGTCGAGCGCCGCGACATGGCAGGCGGCGACATCGGCCACATCGACCACCGGAATGTCGAACTCCGGCGCCATCGGGTCCTTGCCCGCCATCAGCCGCTCGATCACCGCGACCGACGAGCCGGTATGGCGATCCATCGGCGTGCCGCAAACGAGGCCCGGATTGATCACCGTCAGCTGCATCTCGTGGTGATCCTCGATGAATTCCCACGCCGCTTCCTCGGCGAATATCTTCGAGCGCGTATAGGCGCTGCAGGTCGGCGCGCGCGGGTTCGACCAGTCGGCTTCCGTAATCGGGTCGGAGGTCACGCCATGCATCACCGCCTCCATCGAGGAGGTCTGGATCACGCGGGTCACGCCGGCGGCCTGCGCTGCGCTCAGCACCCGCTTGGTGCCCTCGACCGCGGGCTGGATCACCTCGGCCTCGTTCTTGGGCTTGCTGAGCGGGAAAGGGGAGGCGGTGTGGATCACGGCATCGACCCCGGTCATCGCCGCGTCCCATCCCTCATCCGCCGTCAGATCGGCCTCGACGAAGCTCAGCCGCTCCAGCGCCTCGGGGCCGAGGTCGCGCAGCGCCGCTTTCACCTCTTCGCCCCGGCTGGCCTTGCGCAGCGTGCCGCGCACCTTTTCGCCCTGCGCGAGCAGGTCATAGGCGATGCGTTTGGCGATGAAACCGGTGATGCCGGTGACCAGAATTGTGCGGGCCATTCGCGCCTCCCTGCTTTGAACTCTTTCGTTCAGCTTGCGAGGGCGGCGGGCGGGAGTCAAACGAGAACGGGGCGATGCGAGGATCGCCCGCATCGCCCCGTGTTTTTCAGTGTGCCCCCGGCGCCGCGACGCGCGGCGCGTTCGTGCCTGAGAGGCTCAACTGGAGCCTCTCCGAGACGGCACTCACCCCAAAAGCCTGCGCGCAATCACCTGCGCCTGAATCTCGGCGGCCCCCTCGAAGATGTTCAGGATGCGCGCATCGCAGAGGATACGGCTGATCTGGTATTCCAGCGCGAAGCCGTTGCCGCCATGGATCTGCAGCGCGTTATCCGCGGCCGCCCAAGCAACTCGGGCACCCAGCAGTTTCGCCATGCCAGCTTCCAGATCGCAGCGATGGCCGTGATCTTTTTCCCAGGCCGAGAAATAGGTCAGCTGGCGGGCGATCATCGTCTCCACCGCCATCATCGCGAGTTTCGAGGATACGCGCGGGAATTCGATCAGCGACTTGCCGAATTGCTTGCGGTCGATCGCGTATTGCATCCCGATCTCCAGCGCCGATTGCGCCACGCCCACGGCGCGGGCGGCGGTCTGGATGCGGGCGGATTCGAAGGTCTCCATGAGCTGCTTGAAGCCTTTGCCCTCTTCGCCGCCCAGAAGGTTCTTGCCCTTCACGCGGAAATTGTCGAAACCGAGCTCGTATTCCTTCATCCCGCGATAGCCGAGCACTTCGATCTCGCCGCCGGTCATTCCCTCGGTAGGGAAGGGGTTGTCGTCGGTGCCCGGCGTCTTCTCGGCCAGGAACATCGACAGGCCTTTGTAATTGTCGGTAGCCGGGTCGGTGCGCGCGAGCAGCGTCATCACATGGGTGCGCTGCGCATGGGTGATCCAGGTCTTGTTGCCGGTAATCAGCCAGTCATCGCCATCCTTGACCGCACGGGTGCGCAACGAGCCCAGATCCGAGCCGGTATTGGGTTCGGTGAAAACGGCGGTGGACAGGATCTCGCCAGAGGACAGGCCCGGAAGCCATTTCTGCTTCTGCTCCTCGGTGCCGCCGCAGATGATCAGCTCTGCCGCGATCTCGGAACGCGTGCCGAGCGAGCCGACACCGATATAGCCGCGCGAAAGCTCCTCGGTCACGACGACCATCGAGGCTTTCGACAGGCCCAACCCGCCATATTCCTCGGGATGGTCAGGCCGAAGACGCCCAGTTCGGCGAGTTCCTCGATGATTTCCATCGGGATCAGCTCGTCCTTGAGGTGCCATTCATGCGCGTTCGGCTTCACGCGATCTTCGGCGTAGCGGTAGAACTGCTCGCGGATCATCTCGAGATCTTCATCGAGACCAGACTGCCCGAAGATCGAGCGCCCCTGAACGTCGCGCATCAGTTCCACTAGGCGCATTCGGGCGGCGTTGGAATTGCCCGCGGCGATCAACTTCGCGGCCGCGTCCGAGGGAGTCCAGCTGACGCCCATATCGGTCAGGCGCACCATCTCGCCCTGGTTCATCTGGATGCCGCCCGCGATCTGCGCGAGATATTCGCCGAAACCGATCTGCAGGATCAGTTGCTCCATTTCGCCCAGCTTGCCGTCCTCGGTCAGGCGCGCCGCCCAGCCGTGCAGCTGTTTGAGCGCCTGCTGATAGGTCGTCAGCCATGCAAGGCCGTGGGCGCGATACTGGTTCGCTTCGAGCGCGGCGCCGGAAATGCGACCGTCTCTCTCCGTCGCGTTGCGCAGGCTTGCGGTCGCGTCGGAGACCAGCGTCTCCAGCTCGGGCAGGCTCGCTTCCGCAAGGCTCAGGAGGTCATCCAGAATGATCGTCGTCGGCATATCGGCCCCGTCATGTGCCATGAGTCGGCTCCTTATTCTGCAGTTGCAGCCTGTGTAGATACTTCGCAACCGCAGCGCAATAAAAATTCGCCAGCGGATACAATTGCGACGGATAATGTCGCGGAGGTTGTCGGCGCGGTCGGGTATCCGCCTGATTTCACGTCGCTTCCCGGCTGTATCCCACCGCGTAACCCGATAGAAGCGATGCGGGACACGAAGGGGAGCGCGCATGTTCGGGATGGAAGTTTGGCAGATATTCGCGGCGCTTGGCGTCACGCTTTTCGCGGGTTTCGTGAAAGGCGCGGTCGGCTTCGCGATGCCGATGATCATGCTGTCGAGCTTCGCGTCGTTCCTGCCTCCGCATCAGGCGCTGGCGCTTCTGATCCTGCCGACGCTGGTGACCAACGTGATGCAGGCTTTCCGTCAGGGGGTCGGCGCGGCGGTGGGCTCGATCAAGAATTACCGACTGTTCATCGCGATGATCATCGTTTTCATTCCGATCAGCGCGACCCTCGTCGATGTAATCCCGCAGCCGGTGATGTACGCGCTTCTGGGGGCGCCGATCCTCGGCTTCTCGATCTGGCAGATCTCGGGACGGCAAATTCCGATGCCCACGCGCCATCGCGCGGTGACCGAGACGGGCTTGGGCGTGATCGCGGGACTCTATGGTGGGATTTCCGGCATCTGGGGGCCGCCGTTGATCATCTACCTGATCTCGATCGACGCGCCGAAACAGGAAGCGGTGCGCATCCTCGGCGTCGTCTTCCTGACCGGGGCGATTATCCTGACCGGCTCGCATCTGGTCTCGGGCGTGCTGAACGCGCAGACCATACCGCTGTCGCTGTTGATGATCCTGCCCGCGCTGGCGGGGATGAAACTGGGCTTCAAGGCGCAGGACCAGCTCGATCCGGTGCGGTTCCGGTGGTGGACGCTGATCTTGTTGGGCGTGGCCGGACTGAACCTGCTGCGCCGCGCGCTGATGGGTTAAGCCACGAAGGGGCGCAGCCCCTGACGGCGGGCGGAGGCCAGCGTCTTCGCCTCATTGCCCGAGACGATCTTGCGCACCGGCTTGCGATGGAGCGGTAGCCCGCCTTCGCGGACTAGCCCCGCAAAGGCCGTGGTCGCCGCCAGAAGCGGTTGCCGGGCGAGCCGCCCGATATGCAGGCTCTCCAGCTTGCAGCCATCCGCCATCAGCAGGTGATGACCGCCCAGCAACAGCCCGTGCCACTCCAGCACGCCGGGGCAATCGGGTTGCAGCGCGGCGCAGCCATCGGCCAGCGACCGCGCCTCGATCAGCACCTCGTCCTCGCCGAAGATGAAATCTACCGACGGACCGCTCAGCGCCACGCGGTGTTGGGGCATGACCCAGAGGTCCTGACGCGCCGAGAAGACTGGCGCACAGAGTTTCACCGGACGCAGGTGCCCGATCGCAGGCAGGCTGACCCGGCCCGACCAGAGCACCGGCTGCGGCCCGGCATCGAGGGTCTCGACCAGATCGCCCGCGCGCAGACGTGCGGCAGGCACCACGCCCTCCGGAGTCTGGATTGGGGTCGCGGGGGCGAAGCAGCCCGCCGGTCCCATCGGTTGCAGATGATCCCCAAGCGCCAGCCAATCGACGCGCGGCCCGATCCGCGCGGGCCCCGCCGGATCGATCAGGGCCGCGGCCTCGTCACGGGTCAGCGGCAGTGGCGCCATGCCCGCCTGCTGCCGGATCGTGCGCTGGTCGAGCGCCTCCAGCGTCAGCAGGCTCTCGCGTCCCGGCCCGTCCCAGCGCCAAATGAGCCGCATCCGCCCGCCGGTCAGCCGCTCCTGCGTGGCGTCGATGGAGATCGCATGGACCGCCGAGCCGCGCCGCTGCGCCAGCACGATCCGCCCGTCGACATCGAGATTGAGCGAGAGGAAATTCCGCCAGCCTTCGCGCTGATGCAGATGGATCAGCGGCAGGGGCGATTGCTCACCGCGCATCAGTGTGAATTCGAGCATCAGGCTGCCCCGTGCGAGCAACTCCGGCAGTCTGCGCTCTTCGAACATGACCGCGCCGCGATGTGCGATCTGCGCACCGATCCAGCCCTGTTGCGCCCTCATCTGCGACGCTCCGAATGCTGCCTTGATCCCATGCCTGTCTCCGCGCCCGGGGAAGCCGACACGGAAAACGTACGCCGCCCGAGAGGGCCGCGCGTGGGTCTGCTGCGTCTGAATCCGGGCTTTGCCCTGCTCGATACGCCCGATTCCGGGCTTTTGCTTTTGACATATCATGGCACCGCAACACGCCCTTGGGTAGTGCTTGTCTCTGCGTCACATGCTCCCGGTGGCGGGCCTGCAACAGCCATTGCCCCTAGGGCTTCGGCACTCTAAGCCTGTAGCGCTGAAAAGGAGTGCCCATGACGACCGACCCCATCCGCCTGAGCGCCGATCTGATCCGCTGCCCCTCTGTGACCCCGGAGGAGGGCGGCGCGCTCGTCTTGCTCGAAGATCTGCTGAGCGGGGCGGGCTTTTCCTGCACGCGCGTTGATCGCAACGGCACGCCGAACCTCTACGCGCGCTGGGGCGCGAAGGGGGCGGCGAAGAGCTTCGGCTTCAACGGGCACACGGATGTCGTGCCGGTGGGCGATGCGGCTGCCTGGACGCACGATCCCTTCGGCGCCGAGATCGTCGACGGCGTGATGTGGGGGCGCGGAGCGACCGACATGAAGACCGCCGTTGCGGCCTTCGCCGCGGCAGCGGTCGATTTCGTGACCGAGACGCCGCCCGAAGGCGCGGTGATCCTCGCCATCACCGGCGACGAAGAAGGGCCGGGCCGCGACGGCACGCGGGCGCTTCTGGATTGGATGAAGGCCGAGGGCGAGGCGATGTCGGTCTGCCTCGTGGGCGAGCCGACCTGCCCGAACGAGATGGGCGAGATGATGAAGATCGGGCGGCGTGGCTCGCTCAGCTTCTATATCGAGGCCGAGGGCGTGCAGGGCCATGCCGCCTATCCGCATCGCGCGAAGAACCCGCTGCATGCGCTGGTCGATCTGCTGGGCCGGATGACCGCAGAGCCGCTCGATAACGGGACCGATCATTTCCAGCCCTCGAGCCTGCAGATCACCACGATCGATTGCGGCAACCCGGCCAATAACGTGATCCCGGCCAAGGCGCGCGCGACCGTGAATATCCGTTTCAACGACGCCCATACCGGCGAGGGGCTGATCGCCTGGGCCGAGGCCATAGCCTCCGAGATCGCCGCCGAGACCGGCATCCGCATCGCGCTCAACCCTGACATCTCGGGCGAAAGCTTCGTCACGCCGCCCGGACCTTTCGTCGATCTCGTCGCGAAATCGGTCGAGGCGGAAACGGGCCGCGCGCCGGAGCTGTCCACCTCGGGCGGCACCTCGGATGCGCGCTTCGTGAAGGATCTCTGCCCTGTCGTGGAATTCGGCCTCGTAGGTGCGACGATGCATCAAGTGGACGAGCGTGTCCCGGTTGATCAGATCGTCACGCTCCAGCGCATCTATGCGCGCATATTGAAAGACTATTTCGCATGATCAAGATCGAGCCGGTCACCGATTATACCCCCTGCCACGCGCTGCGCCGGGCCGTGTTCATCGAAGAACAGGGCATCCCGGAGCCCGAGGAATGGGACGATCTCGACGATCAGGCGATCCATCTGCTGGCCAGCGAGGCAGGCACGCCGCTCGGCACCGCGCGGCTGATCCGTAAGGGTGAGACCGGCAAGATCGGCCGTATCTGCGTGGCGAAATCCGCGCGCGGCACCGGGCTTGGCGCGGCGTTGGTGCGCGAGGCCTGCGAACGGTTCGCGGAGATGGGCTGCACCCGCGCCTATCTCTCGGCCCAGAGCTACGCGATCCCGTTCTATGAAAAGCTCGGCTTCGTGCCTTATGGCGAGGATTACGACGACGCGGGCATCCCGCATCGCGATATGGAAAAGCCGCTCTGAGCTTCCTCTTGGCGAAAATATCCCGGAGGGCGCGTCAGCGCGGGGGCAGAGCCCCCTCCGCCTAAGCCATGCGCGCCTGCGCGCGGGGGCCGCGCCCCTCGACACCCACGAATAGCGTTCCACTCTTTGAGTGACGCCCCTCACGCCCCATGTTAGGCAAACCCATGAGCAAACCCGCCCCCATCCCCTCGCGCCAGCAGATACTCGACTGGCTGAACGACAACCCCGACCAAGGGGCCAAGCGCGACATCGCGCGGGCTTTCGGTGTGAAGGGGCAGGCGAAGATCGAGCTGAAGCGCATTCTCAAGGACATGGCCGACGAAGGCCTGATCGAGAAGCGCCGCCGCAACTTCCGCGACCCCAATGTGCTGCCGCCGGTGTCGGTACTGCGGGTAATGCGCGAGGATAGCCAAGGCGATCAATGGGCCGAACCTGCGGAATGGAGTGGCGAGGGGCCTGCGCCCTTGGTTCTCTTCGTTCCGAAGGACGGCGATCCTACGCTGGCCGAGGGCGACCGTATCCTCGGTCGCCTGACCCCGGTCGAGGATGAGGATTACGGCTACGAGGCGCGGCTGATCCGCAAGATCGGCCAGGCCTCGCATCGCATCGTCGGCATCTTCCGCAAGAATGCCGAGGGCGGGCGGATCATGCCGATCGACAAGGGGGTCGGCAACGAATGGCAGGTGCCGGCGGCGGTCACGCAGGGCGCCAAGGATGGCGAGCTGGTCGAGGCCGAACAGACCGGGCCGCGCGGCCGCATGGGCCTGCCCAAGGCGCGCGTGATCGAGGTGCTGGGCGATCCGTCCGCGCCGAAGGCGGTCTCCCTCATCGCGATCCATCAGCATGGCATCCCCGACGATTTTCCCGATGCGGTCGTGGCCGAGGCCGATGCCGCCGAGCCTGCGCCTCTGGGCGAGCGCGAAGACCTGCGCAAGCTGTCTTTCGTCACGATCGACCCGGCGGATGCCCGCGACCGCGACGACGCCGTACTGGTGATCCGCGATGACGATCCGAAGAACGAGGGCGGCTTCCTGATCTGGGTGGCGATCGCCGATGTGGCGCATTACGTGACGCCGGGCTCCGAGCTGGACCGCGAGGCGCGCAAGCGCGGCAACTCCACCTATTTCCCCGACCGCGTCGTGCCGATGCTGCCGGATCGTCTGTCAGGCGATCTGTGCTCGCTGCACGAGAACGTGGACCGCGCGGTGCTGGCGGTACGGATGAAGATCGACGCGCAGGGGCGGAAGGTCTCGCATCGCTTCACGCGCGGGATGATCCGTTCGGTCGGCTCGCTCGAATACGGGCAGGTGCAATCCGCGCGCGACGGCAACCCGGACGAGAAGACCGAGGATATGGTCGAGGAGATCATCGACCCGATCTACGAGGCTTACGAGGCGCTCAAGCATGCTCGTGCGATCCGTCAGCCGCTGGAACTGGACCTGCCCGAGCGGCAGATCGTGATCGGAGACGATGGCCATGTCGCCTCGATCCGGTTCAAGGAACGGCTCGATGCGCATAAGCTGATCGAGGAGTTCATGGTGCTGGCCAACGTGGCCGCCGCCGAGGAACTGGAAAAGCTGCGCCGTCCGCTGCTCTACCGGGTTCACGAAGAACCCAGCCTCGAGAAGATCGAGAGCCTGCGCGAAGTGGCGCAGGCGTCGGGCTTCACGCTGGCGAAGGGGCAGGTGCTGCAGACCGCGCATCTGAACAATCTGCTGAGCCAGTCCGAGGGCTCCGAGTTCGACGAGTTGATCAACATTTCGACGTTGCGCTCGATGACACAGGCCTATTACGCGCCGACGAATTATGGCCATTTCGGCCTCGCGCTGCGGTCCTACGCGCATTTCACCTCGCCGATCCGGCGCTATTCCGACCTGATCGTGCACCGCGCGCTGATCCTCGGCCATGGCTGGGGCAAGGACGGGCTGAGCGCGTGGGATATCGAGAACCTCGAGGACACGGCAAAGCAGATTTCCGATACCGAGCGCCGTTCGATGGTGGCCGAACGCGACACGACCGACCGCTATCTGGCCGCTTACCTGTCGGACCGCGTGGGCAGCGAGTTCACCGGCCGCATTTCGGGCGTGCAGAAATTCGGCGCTTTCGTAAAGCTCGACGAGACTGGCGCGGACGGGCTGATCCCGATCCGCGAGATCGGGCGCGAGTTCTTCCATTTCGATCGCGAGGCGCAGGAGCTGGTGGGCTCCGATACCGGCATGGTTATCACGATTGGGCAGCGCGTCCGGGTGCGGCTGTCGGAGGCCGTGCCGATCACCGGCGGGCTGATGCTGGAGCTGCTGGAAGTCGAAGGGCAGGGGATGCCCTCGGGCGACGGCAAGCGCCGCAAAGGACGTCGTCCCGGCACCCGCCCGCCGCGCAAAGGGCCCGGCAAGGGACCGCGCAAACCGGCCCGCGACGCTGCCAAGAAGAAGGCTGTCGCGCGCAAGGTGAAACGCACGCGCAAGAGCTGAGGCCTTAGAGCATCCACTCGATCGGCAGACGCTGCGCCACCCACAGGAAGATGCGATGCGAGAAGGGCACGCCCGGCTCGCGCTTGCGGACGCCGTGACCGGGCCGCGACCAGCGCAATTGCTGCGCACGGGTCAGGCGCAGCCGCCATGCGCGGGTGGGGATGAACTCCTTGAACGTCTCGGAGATCTCGCTCGCGATCTCGGGCGCAGCGATCACGATCCCCAACTCGGTATTCAACCGCATCGAGCGCGGATCGAAATTGAACGAGCCGATGAAAACCCGCGCGCGATCCACCGCGAAGACCTTGGCGTGCAGCTTGTTGCGCGAAAACGGCGAGGTGCCGCGAATGTCGGAGCCAAGCAGCCGTTCGCGCCGGTTACGCTCGTTCGGGCGGCGATCTTCGGCATCGGCGGCGTATTCGTAAAGCTCGATCCCGGCGCGCAACAACCCTTTGCGGCGATGGGCATAGCCCGAATGCACGAGCGCCACATCGGTCGCGGCATAGGAGTTCGTCAGCACCTTGATCTTCGCCCCCGATTTCGCGATCCGCTTTAGATAGCGCACGCCGGTCCGCGTCGGCACGAGATAGGGCGTGATCAGCACCAGTTCCTGCAGCGGCTGGCCGAGGGCACGCACCAGATATTGCCAGAGCAGCTTGCGCCCCTGCAAAAGCCCGTGAATCTTCGACGGGTGGTCGTAGATCAGCTGCGCCTCGGCGAAGATCACGGGCGCCTTGCCCGACAGCAGCCGCGAGAGCCGGTCGGGATGCCGCAGGTCCGCGGCATAGCGCTTCGCCTCTGGCTCGGAGAGACGAACCTCCTCATCCTTGATGATGTCTTCGGCTTCCGCTGCCTTGCAGCCACCCAGCATTTTCTCCGCCGGGATCGCGGGCGGGGCGTTCCAGTAAAGGTCGAACTGCTTTCCGATCTGCGCTAGAACGGGCCCTGCGACGGCGACGTCGAGATCCATGTAGAGCCCGCTCTCGGAGAGGCTGTTGAAGTAGTCGTCGCCGATATTGCGCCCGCCGAGGATCGCCATCCTTCCATCCGCGATCATCGCCTTGTTGTGCATCCGGCGGTTCAGACGACGAAAATCGGACAGGTAGCCGAGAACCCGCGCGGTCCGGATCGGGAAGGGGTTGAAGAGGCGCACCTCGACATTGGGCAATTCGTCGAGCGCGGCCAGCGTACGGTCCATCCCGGCGGTGCCGTTGTCGTCGATCAGAAGCCGGACATGGACCCCGCGTCCGGCCGCCCTGCGCAGCGCGCCGAGCATGATCGCGCCCGCAGTATCGTTCTGCCAAATGTAATATTGCAGATCGAGAGAGACCTCCGCCGCTTCGATGAGTTCCAGTCGCGCCGCAAGCGCATCGAGCGGATCGGCGAGCAGCTGGACCGCGTTTTTCGTTTCGAGCCCCGCAAGCCGGTCCTGCAGCGCGGTGGCAAAGCGGCCGGTTTCGGGGGCGACCTGCATCTTCGACTCGGGGAAGGGCCCTTTCGGTCGCCGATGCGACAGCCTCGCGACGATCAGAGTCAGGCCGGCCAGGGCGATGAGGCCAGCGAGCAGGGCGAAGCCCAGAATATGAAGCAGTTCCAGTTTCATGGCTGGCATCATGTAGGCGGTTCAAGGGTTTAGGAAAGTGGGCTTCGCGCATGAAAAAGGCCGGCGTGATCGCCGGCCCCTTTAAATATTTCGTGTTCCCGGTTCAGCGCATCAACCGATCGCGGCGGCTTTCACATCGTCGTCGATGTAGGGCACGTATTGCGCGAAATTGTCCGAGAACATCTCGACCAGTTTCTGCGCCTGCGCGTCATAGGCGGCCTTGTCGTCCCAAGTGCGGCGCGGATCGAGGAGCACGTCCGAGACGTTCGGGACCGAGACCGGAACCTCGAAGCCGAAGTTGGGATCCTTGCGGAACTGCACGTTGTGGAGCGAGCCGTCGAGCGCGGCTTTCAGAAGCGCACGGGTCGCCCGGATCGGCATCCGCGAGCCGGTGCCGAAGGCGCCGCCGGTCCAGCCGGTATTGACCAGCCAGCAGGATGCGCCAACGTCGCGGATCTTCTCCTGAAGCAGCTTGCCGTAGACCTCGGGGCGGCGCGGCATGAACGGCGCGCCGAAGCAGGTCGAGAAGGTCGGGATCGGCTCGACCACGCCCACCTCGGTGCCCGGCGTCTTTGAGGTGAAGCCCGACAGGAAGTGATACATTGCCTGCGCCGGGGTCAGCCGCGCGATCGGCGGCAGCACACCGAACGCGTCGCAGGTCAGCATGATCACGTTCTTGGGCTGGCCCGCCATCGCGGTATCCGAGGCGTTCGGGATGTAATGCAGCGGATAGGCGCAGCGCATGTTGTCGGTGATCGAGTTGTCGTTGAAGTCCAGCTCCAGCGTCTCCTCGTCGAAGACCATGTTCTCGATGACCGTGCCGAACATCGAGCACGTATCGTAGATCTCCGGCTCCGCCTCTTTCGAGAGGTTGATCGTCTTGGCGTAGCAACCGCCCTCGAAGTTGAAGATGCCGTTGTCGGACCAGCCATGTTCGTCATCGCCCACGAGGATGCGCGAGGGGTCGGCCGAGAGCGTCGTCTTGCCCGTGCCCGAGAGGCCGAAGAAGACCGCCGCGTCGTCGGGGTCGTCGATCGCGTGGTTGGCCGAGCAGTGCATCGCCATGACGCCTTCGCCGGGCAGAATGTAGTTGAGAAGGGTGAAGACGCCCTTCTTGTTCTCGCCCGCGTAGGAGGTGTTGCCGATCAGGATCGTCTTCTTGTCGAAGTTCAGCGCGATCACGGTTTCCGAGCGGCAGCCGTGCTTCGCGGGGTCGGCCTTGAAGCTGGGGCAATTGATGATCGTCCATTCCGGATCGAACGCGTCGAGCTCCTCGCGCTCGGGGCGGCGCAGCATGGTGCGCAGGAACAGGCCGTGCCATGCAAGCTCGGCCACCAGGCGCACGTCGAGACGGTGCTCCGGATCGGCGCCGCCGAAGAGGTCCTCGACGAAGTAATCCTTCCCCTTCATGTGCTCCAGCATGTCGGCGTGGAGGCGATCAAAGGCGTCGGGCTCCATCGGGGCGTTGTTCTCCCACCAGATGGTGTCCTCGACGGAGGTGGTGCGCACGACGAACTTGTCTTTGGGCGACCGGCCGGTGTGCTTGCCGGTCGTGCAGTAGAAGGCGCCGCCCTTGCCGAGTATGCCTTCGTCGCGCTTGATCGCTTCTTGGATCAGCGCCGGTTCCAGCAGGTTGTAATAGACATTCCCGAGACCTTCGATGCCTTGATCTTCCAGTCGTTTCGCGGGGTTAACGCGTCCAATGTCCATCTGATGCTCCCGATGCCGTCGCGCGGCGTTCACAGGGTTATTCCCGGCGCGTCGGGGCCTCGAAGCGCCGATCCAAGCAACAATCTTACCCGGATGGATCGCCTATAGCATGACATTTTTGCAATGGAACAGAATGGTAGGGTGCAGTTAGCGCAACCATCCGGAAGTTTAGCGCAATCACGGCGAAATGTCGCGGAAAGGTGAGGCAAATTAGTCAAAGGTTGGGAAATTCTGGCTCTATTGATTCGCGAAAACTTGGTGATTCGCAGCTTTTTGTTGATTTGAAGGCAGTGAACGCGGAATATGTGCGTAAACGCGGAATAAGTGCGTAATAACTATAAAGTAGCAGTGAAGGGGTATTCCGACATGTCGAGAATCGCGCTGGTCGATGACGACCGCAATATTCTGACCTCGGTCTCGATGACGCTCGAGGCGGAAGGTTACGATGTCGAAACGTATAACGATGGACAGGCTGCATTCGACGCGTTTACCAAACGCCTCCCCGACATGGCGGTTCTGGATATAAAGATGCCGCGGATGGACGGCATGGAGCTGCTTCAGCGGCTCCGGCAGAAGACCGCGATGCCGGTGATCTTTCTGACCTCCAAGGACGATGAGATCGACGAGGTTCTTGGTCTTCGCATGGGGGCGGACGACTACGTCAAGAAGCCGTTCTCGCAGCGTCTTCTGGTCGAACGCATCCGCGCGCTGCTGCGCCGGCAGGAAGCGATCTCGACCGGCGAGGTCGCCTCGACCGAAGACACCAAGGTGATGGTGCGCGGCTCGCTCGAGATGGATCCGCTGCGCCACGCGGTGACCTGGAAGGGCAAGGATGTCACGCTGACCGTGACCGAATTCCTGCTGCTTCAGGCGTTGGCCCAACGGCCCGGTTTCGTGAAGTCGCGCGATCAGCTTATGGACGTGGCCTACGACGATCAGGTCTATGTCGACGACCGCACGATCGACAGCCACATCAAGCGCCTGCGCAAGAAGATGCGCAGCGTCGACGATGATTTCTCGGCGATCGAGACACTCTACGGCATCGGGTACCGGTATAACGAAGAGTGATCCCACGTCGATGAGTATTGCCGGGAAGATCGGATTGGCTCGAAAGCGCTCCTCAAACTTCGCCCGTCGCGCGCCGGAAACGGATGTCGTGCTCGGCGAGGATTGGGTCGGCCCAGCCGATATCGTCGATGACGATCTGCGCAAGGGGCGGGCGCGGCGGTCCATGTTCTCGCTCAACCGCTCGCCGCTGGCGCGCAAGATCATCACCTTCAACCTGTTGGCGATGATCGTGCTGGTGACAGGCGTGCTTTACCTCAATCCGTTTCGCGACAGCCTCGTGCTGCAACGCGAAAGCGGGCTCGTGAACGAGGCGCAACTGGCTGCCGACGTGTTCGAGGCGCAGCTGCCCGCGGGTGCTCCGGTCAATCTGGCGGCGGGCGACGGGCTCGATCCGCTTGCGACGATCCGCGGGATGGAGCTGCCCGAGGGCGCCGATCTCTACCTGTTCGACCCAAGTGCTGCATTGCTCGGCACTACGACCACGGGCGACCGCGCGCCGGTCGAAGAGGTCGATGGGCTCAATTTCGACAAACGCTCGACCGTGCTCAGCGATTTTCTGGGCCAGATCTGGGACTCGGTCGCCGGCCTGTTCGAGCGGGGCGGCGGCACCGCAGCCGATAGCGCGCTCGATATGGTGCGCGATCTGGTGCCCTCCGCGCTGGAAGGGCGCACGAAGATCTCGTCGCAGAAGAACGCGGCGGGCTCGACAATATTCGCCGTCGCCACGCCGATCCGGCAGGGGGATCGCGTCGTTGGCGTCGTGGGGCTGATCTCGGTCGCGGGGCAGATCGATGCGCTGGTCCGCGTCGAGCGCGAGCAGGTGCTGCAGATGTTCGTGATCGCGATCATCGTCTCGATCGGCCTGTCGCTGGTGCTGGCCTCAACCATCGCAAATCCGCTCTCCGATCTCGCGGCGGCGGCCGAAATCGGGCGCGACAAGAATGCGCGCAAGATGGCGCCCGCCCGGGTGCGCATCCCCGACCTCACCGCCCGACCCGACGAGATCGGGCGGCTGTCGGGCGCGATGCGCGGCATGGTCGGCGCGCTTTACGAACGCATCGACGCGAACGAACAATTCGCCGCCGACGTCGCCCATGAAATCAAGAATCCCCTGGCCAGCCTGCGCTCTGCCGTGGCCTCGCTGCATATGGTCAAGAAGGACGAACAGCGCACGCGTCTTCTCGAAGTCATCGATCACGACGTGCGCAGACTGGATCGTCTGGTGAGTGACATCTCCAATGCGTCGCGGCTCGATTCCGAGCTGGTGAAGGAAGAGGAAGAGCAGTTCGACCTGATCAAGATGGTGTCGAACCTCAGCGAGTTCCTCGGTCAGCAGGCGCGCGAGAAGGGTGTCGACTTCATCACCGATCTGCCGTTGCAGTCCGTGATCATCTCGGGGCTGGAAGCGCGTCTGGCCCAGGTCTTCGTGAACCTGATCACCAACGCGACCTCGTTCTGCGAAGAGGGGGACGCGGTGCGGGTCTGGGCACGCCAGCGCGACAACCGCGTGCTGGTCGTGGTCGAGGATACCGGGCCGGGCATTCCCGAAGAGGCGCTCACCAAAGTGTTCAAGCGCTTCTACTCGGAACGTCCCGAGGGGCAGTTCGGCGACCATTCAGGTCTCGGCCTTGCGATCTCCAAGCAGATCGTCGAAGCGCATGGCGGCGTGATCTGGGCCGAGAATATCCGCCCGACTGATGCCGACCGGACCTCCGATCCTCTGGGCGCGCGTTTCGTCGTGGGCCTGCCGGTAAGCTGAATGACCGGGTCGGACGACCTCTCGACCAATCTCCATGCCAGTGCCGTCGCGCTCGACCCCGAGCGCGGCGTTCTTATTCGCGGCGCGTCGGGCAGCGGCAAGTCTCTCCTCGCGCTGCGGTTGATGGCGCTGGGGGCGTCGCTCGTAGCCGATGACCGGGTTGACCTGCGGGCCGAGAACGGGGAGCTGATCGCCAGCGCGCCGGAGATGATCGCGGGCCGGATTGAGGCGCGCGGCGTCGGTATCCTGAGGGCCGATCCCCTGTCGCATGCCCGCATCATCCTGCTCGTCGACCTCGACCGGGAAGAGACCGCGCGCCTCCCAACCTGTCGAAAAGACAGTATGTTGGGGGTCAGTCTGCCCCTTGTGCTGCGCGTGCAGCATCGTCATCTTGATGTGGCAATCCTGCAATGGCTGAAAGGGGGCCGATGGGCGTGACCCGATCCGATCCGGTATGGGCACAGGCTGGCCAGCGCGTCGTGCTGGTGACCGGCCCCTCAGGTGCGGGCCGCACCACCGCAATCGGCGCCCTCGAAGACCTGGGCTACGAGCCGATCGTCAACCTGCCGCTGAATCTCGTACCGCGCCTTCTCAAGGGCCATCTGACCGGCCCGGTCGCGCTTGGCGTCGATGTGCGCGGGCGCGATTTCTCGGCTGCGGCGCTGATCGAACTGGTCGATATGCTGACCAAACGGCCGGATCTGGATCTCGACTTGCTCTATCTCGACGCGCGTCCCGAGGTGCTCGAACGGCGCTATTCGGAGACCCGCCGCCGTCATCCGCTTTCGCCCGTGGAAGACCCCGGCGCCGGTATCGCGCAGGAGATGGATCTTCTCTCGCCGATCCGGATGCGCGCCGATGTCCTGATCGATACCTCCGAGATGAGCCCGCATGATCTGCGCGCCGAGGTCGGGCGTTTCTTCGACACGGGCCGCACCGAGCCGCTCTCGGTCACAGTGAATTCCTTCAGCTATAAGCGCGGGGTGCAGCGCGGGCTCGATCTGATGTTCGATTGCCGCTTCCTCGCCAATCCCCATTGGGAACCGGGGTTGCGTGCGCGCGACGGGCGCGACGCGGCGGTCGCGGAGTATGTCGCCGCCGATCCCCGCTTTGCCGAGTTCCACCAGCGCGTTCTCGATCTGCTTCTGTTCCTGCTCCCCGCCTATGTCGCGGAGGGCAAGGCCTATCTCTCGGTCGGCTTCGGGTGTACCGGGGGGCAACACCGCTCGGTCGCAATGACCGAGAGCATCGCCAAAGCGCTTGCGGAAGCAGGGTGGCGCGTGTCTAAACGTCATAGGGAATTGGAGCGTCTCGGCCATGCCGAGAACGAAGAAACGAAGGTGAGGTCGGGCGCGTGATCGGTATCGTGATCGTGGCACATGGTGGTCTGGCGCGCGAATATCTCGCCGCTATAGAGCATGTCGTGGGCCCGCAGCGCGGCATTCGTGCCATCACGATCGAGGATGATCACGACCGCGCGGGCAAGCAGGCGGAGATTCGCGCCGCCGCCGATGCGGTCGATGACGGCACAGGTGTCGTGGTTGTGACCGACATGTTCGGCGGCTCGCCCTCCAACTTGTCGCTGATGGCCTGCGAGGCGCGCGACCGCGAAATCATCTACGGCGCGAACCTGCCGCTTCTGATCAAACTGGCGAAATCGCGCAGCCTCGCCGTGCATGCCGCGGTCGAGGCCGCGCTCGATGCCGGGCGCAAATATATCAACAGTTACAACGCCCAAGCGGGAGTGGTGAAATGTCCGTGACCCGCGAATTGGAGATCGTGAACGAGAAAGGCCTGCATGCGCGCGCCTCCGCCCGTTTCGTCGAGGTTGTCGAGGATCACGACGCCCGCGCCACGGTGGCGAAGGACGGCCAGTCGGTCTCGGGCGACTCGATCATGGGGCTTTTGATGTTGGCAGCTTCGCGTGGAACCACTATTGAAGTGACGACAAGCGGGGCCGAAGCCGAAAAGCTCGCCGATGCGCTTCAGGCATTGGTGGCCGACAAATTCGGCGAAGGTATGTGACGCGCTCCGCACCCAGCGAGGGGGTTCGACCAATGAACCAAGAGAGCGACATCGCAATCGAAGCCGCGCAAGCCGTATCGAAGCCGTATGATAAGCGTCGCCTGTCCTATGCGGGAACGTTTTCCAACCCGTTCAAGGTCGGCACGATCCGCACTCTGGAATGGATGACGGCGAAGGCGCAGCTTCTGCACCTGATCCGCAAGTTCGAGAAACGCGGCGCCCCGGTCGGGGCCGAGTTCTGGCCGCAAGCGCTCGACGTGATGGGGATCGAGGTCAAGACGCCACCAGAACAGATCGCCCATATCCCGAAAGAGGGGCCGTTGGTTGTTGTCGCCAACCACCCGCATGGGCTGGTGGACGGGATGGTGCTGGCCTACCTGATCGGCCAAGTGCGCGACGATTTCCTGATCCTTACCCGCTCGCTGCTGACCGGGATTCCCGAGGTCGAGCAATACATGCTGCCCGTGCCCTTCCCGCACGAGCCCAATGCCCGCGAAGACAGTCTCAAGATGCGCGCGGCCTGCATGGCGCAGCTCAAGCGCGGTGGCGTTGTGGTGCTGTTCCCTGCGGGGCAGGTTGCCCATTCCGAGACGCTGATGGGCCCGGTGATCGAGCAGGAATGGAATCCCTTCACCGCGAAGATGCTCGCCCGGTCGAACGCCTCGGTGCTGCCGATCCACTTCCCGGGGCAGAATTCGCGCGCCTATCAGATCGCCAACAAGCTGAGCGCGACGGTGCGTCAGGGGCTTCTGCTGTACGAGATCAAACGCGCGCTGAACAAGCCGCAGAACCCCGCGATTGGCCCGGCAAAGCGGCCCGAAGAGATTGCCGAGGCCCTGAAGAACCCGCGCAAGTTCCTTGCGGATCTGCGGGCGGAAACCCTGGCGCTGTAAGACGGCTGACGGCGAGGGCTCTGTCCCCGCGGTTCCGCCGTTCCCCGGGATATTCGACCCAATTGGAAAGAAGAACGCCCGGCTATGCCTCTTAGGTCAGGGCAAGCCTGGCGCTTTCAACTGCGCGGGGATCGGCGTCCCGCCTGTTCCGCGAGACCATTTAAGTGGAGCTGGGTAAAGAAAGCCTGAGCGGCTTTCCAGCTGCCCTAAATATCCCGGGGGGAGCGACAAAGTCGCGAGCGAGGGGCAGCGCCCCTCAACCCCATCGGTTCAGCGCGTCGGCACAGGCTCCTCGCCGCGATAGTCGTAGAAGCCGCGCCCGGTCTTGCGGCCGAGCCAGCCGGCTTCGACATATTTCGTCAGAAGCGGGCAGGGGCGGTACTTGGTATCGGCCAGCCCGTCATGCAGCACGTTCATGATCGCGAGGCAGGTGTCGAGCCCGATGAAGTCGGCCAGCTCCAGCGGCCCCATCGGATGGTTCGCGCCGAGCTTCATCGACTCGTCGATCGAGCGCACGTTCCCCACGCCTTCATAAAGCGTATAGACCGCCTCGTTGATCATCGGCATCAGGATGCGGTTCACGATGAAGGCCGGGAAATCTTCGGCAGACGCGGCGGTCTTGCCGAGTTTCTCGACGACCTCGTGCAGCGTCTTGTAGGTCTCCTGATCGGTCGCGATGCCGCGGATCAGCTCGACCAGTTGCATCACCGGCACCGGGTTCATGAAGTGGAAGCCCATGAACTTCTCGGGGCGGTCGGTGCGCGAGGCAAGCCGGGTGATCGAGATCGACGAGGTGTTCGAGGTCAGGATCGTCGTCGGCTTGAGATGCGGCAGCAGGTCTTCGAAGATCGCCTGCTTGACGGTCTCGCGCTCGGTTGCGGCCTCGATCACCAGATCGGTCGGGCCCAGTTCGCTCAGTTTCGTGGTCGTGGTGATCCGCTTCAGCGCGGTGTTCTTCTCGTCTTCCGAGATTTTCCCGCGCGATACTTGCCGATCGAGGTTCTTGGTGATCGTGGCGATCGCCTTCGTCAGCGCCTCGTCGCTGATGTCGTTCAGGAGAACGTCATATCCGGCCAGCGCGAAGACATGGGCGATCCCGTTGCCCATCTGCCCTGCGCCCACGATGCCTACTTTCTCGATCGCCATAATTTTCCCTCTCGCGCTTTGCGCCCTGACCATAGTTCTCCGCTCGGTCCATGCAAGCGAAACGCAGGGCTGAGATCATTTTAACATTAGCCGTTTGGCAAGATTTTGGGCGCATTCTGGCCTCGGGCGAGTCGAACACAGACTGAGGTGGGAAAATGGCTTTCGAATATACGGGCGATGGCGCTCTCGATTACTTCCCGTGCAGATACGGGAAATCCAAACTGCTGTTCCGCGGGCCGCGCCGTGCGCTGCAAGGCGATTTCATCGCGGCGATGGGCGGGACGGAGACCTATGGCAAGTTCGTGGAGCATCCCTGGCCCGCGCTACTCGAGGCGCGGCTGGAGATGCCGGTGGTGAATTTCGGTTATCTGAATGCCGGGATCGACGTGTTCCTGCACGAGCCGCAACTGGCCGCCGCATCGGATGCGGCGCAGGTTACGGTCATCCAGTTGCTCGGGGCGCAGAATATGTCCAACCGCTTTTATGCCGTGCATCCGCGCCGCAACGATCGGTTCCTGCGCGCTTCGAGCCTGATGCGCTCGATCTTCCGCGGCGTGGATTTCACCGAGTTCAACTTCACGCGTCACATGCTGAGCACATTGAAAGAACGCGAGCCCGAGAAATTCACGCTGCTCGAGGCCGAATTGCAGGAGGCGTGGCTGCAGCGGATGACCGCGCTTCTGGCCAAGATCAAGGGGCGCAAGCTGCTGCTGTGGCTCGGGGCGTTCAACGACTCCGCCCGGAGCGACGATCTTGGGCCCGAGCCGTTGATGGTCACCGAACCCATGGTGGAGGCGCTGCGCTCGCTCGTGTCGGACGTGGTCCGGGTCAAGCCTTCGGCGGCGGCACGTAGCGCGGGCACGGCGGGGATGCACTTCACGCCGCTTGAGGAACCAGCCGCGGAAATGGTGCCGGGGCCGCTGGTGCATGAGGAGATCGCAGCGGCGCTCGCGTCTGCTCTGAAGCCATTGCTCTAACAGGAAAGGGCGGGGGATTTCCCCGCCCTTTCGATTTGGTTCCACTATCGCGGGGGCAGCGCCCCTTCCGCGGATCAGAGCTTTTCGGTCAGCGCCGGAACGGCGTCGAAGAGGTCCGCGACGAGGCCGTAATCGGCGACCTGGAAGATCGGCGCTTCTTCGTCCTTGTTGATCGCGACGATGATCTTCGAGTCCTTCATGCCGGCGAGGTGCTGGATAGCTCCAGAGATGCCGCAGGCGATGTAGAGCTCAGGGGCCACGACCTTGCCAGTCTGACCGACCTGCCAGTCGTTCGGCGCGAAGCCCGAGTCGACGGCGGCGCGCGAGGCACCCACAGCCGCGCCAAGCTTGTCGGCCAGCGCTTCGATCACCTTGAAGTCCTCTTCCGAGCCGACGCCACGGCCGCCCGAGACGACGATCTTCGCCGAGGTCAGCTCCGGACGATCGCTCTCGGCGACCTTGTCCTCGATCCAGCTCGACAGAGCGGGCGCGTCCGACATGGCGACGGTCTCGACCGAAGCCGAACCGCCTTCGCCGGCGGCGTCGAAGGTCGAGGTGCGGAAGGTGATGACCTTCTTCTCGTCCTTCGATTTCACGGTCTGGATCGCGTTGCCCGCGTAGATCGGGCGCTCGAACGTGTCGGCATCGACGACGCCGGAGACATCCGAGATCACCATCACGTCGAGAAGGGCTGCGACACGCGGCATCACGTTCTTCGCATCAGTCGTGGCCGGGGCCACGATATGCGAGTAATCGCCCGAGAGCGACACGATCAGCGCGGCGGTCGGTTCCGCCAGACGGTGGCTCAGCGACGGGTCCTCGGCCACGAGGACTTTCGCGACACCGTCGATCTTCGCCGCGGCTTCACCCGCGGCGGCAGCAGACGCGCCCGCGCAGAGCACGGTCACATCGCCCAGCGATTTTGCGGCGGAGACGGCCTTGGCGGTCGCGTCGACCGACAGTTCGCCATCATTCACTTCACCCAGCAGCAGAACGGCCATCACACGACCCCCTTCTCTTTGAGTTTCGCAACCAGCGTGTCGACATCCGGCACCATTTCGCCAGCCTGACGCGCTTCGGGCTCGGTGACCTTCACCACTTCGAGACGCGGCGAGACGTCGACGCCGTAATCCTCGGCGGTCTTCTCGTCGAGCGGCTTCTTCTTCGCCTTCATGATGTTCGGCAGCGACGCGTAGCGCGGCTCGTTGAGGCGCAGGTCGGTGGTGACGATCGCGGGCAGCTTGACCTCGATGGTCTGCAGACCGCCGTCGACTTCACGGGTGACCTTCGCGGCCTCGCCCTCAACCACGACTTCCGAGGCGAAGGTCGCCTGACCCCAGCCCAGAAGTGCGGCCAGCATCTGGCCGGTCGCGTTCATGTCGTTGTCGATCGCCTGCTTGCCGAGGATCACCATGCCGGGCTGCTCTTCCTCGACGACCTTGGCGAGGATCTTGGCGACGGCCAGCGGCTCGATATCGGTTTGCACGTCATCGGCAGCGACCACGAGGATCGCACGGTCCGCACCCATCGCGAGCGCGGTGCGCAGGGTCTCCTGCGCCTGCTTCACGCCGATGGAGACCGCGACGATCTCTTCGACAGCGCCCTTCTCCTTCAGACGGATCGCCTCTTCGACAGCGATTTCGTCGAACGGGTTCATCGACATTTTGACATTGGCGAGATCGACACCGCTTCCGTCCGCTTTCACGCGAGCTTTCACGTTGTAGTCGATCACGCGTTTGACGGGTACCAGGACCTTCATGCGTGTCTCCCTTGTCTGGTCCGCCAAATTGCGGCGAACGGATTCATTCGGCAATTTTGTTACAAGAGCACGGGGCGAAGGGACAGGGGGAAAACGCCTCGTTTTGGCCCTGAAACGTCACGTCTTTTCGACTGTTTGCGCTAGCGGTCGGGGCCCATTGCCGTTGCGTCGCCCCGGTACCGTCTCGCCGATGGCAAAAAGGCCGCCCCGGGGGACGGCCTTTCCTTGATTTGGCTTTCCGGCTGCCAGCTCAGTCCTGGCGCCGCTCACCGGCGATCCGCGCGTCGTTCTGCATCTCGAGCCACATCGCGTTGGCGACGGCGACCAGAGCGGCCAGCGGAAGTCCGAGGATCCATGCGAAGTACCACATCTGTCTGTCTCCTTAATAAGCTGTATGGCTGTCGCGCTCGACATCTGCGACCGTCACCTTGCCCCACAGAACCTTATAGACCCATGCGGTATAGGCGAGGATGAGCGGCATGAAGATCAACGCGGCGATGAGCATGATGAAGAGCGTCTGGTGGGAGGACGAGGCGTCCCAGACCGTCAGCGAGGCGTTGGGCATTTTCGAGCTCGGCAGGATGAAGGGGAACATCGTCAGGCCGACCGAGGAGATCACGCCGAAGATGCCCAGTTTCGACCAGAGCAGCGTCGAGACTTCGCGGCCGGCGCGCAGCCCCCGCACCGCCATGGCGATCCCCGTGAGGCCGAGGATCGGCGCAATCGCGATCCACGGGCGGTCCGCATAGGCCTGCATCCAGCTCCCGCCATGCTCGACCGTCGAGAAAAGCGGGTTGGAGGGGCCATTCGCCGGCACGACCGAGGTGACGTGGTAGCCCTTGATCCCGAAGGCGAGCCAGATGCCAGCGACGATATAGGCAACGAAGGCCACCATGCCCGCAACAGAGCCGATCTCGGTCGCGCGGACCTTCACCGCGCCTTCGGTCTTCACCGAGAGCCACGCCGCGCCATGCATCATCAGCATCGACAGCGACACAACGCCTGCAAGCAGCGCGTAGGGGTTCAGAAGGCCCAGCAGCTTCATGATGAAGTTGCCCGGATAGAGCGGCATCAGCATGTCGTTGAACTCGAAGGGCACGCCTTGCAGAACGTTGCCCACGGCCACGCCGAAGATCAGTGCCGGAACCGCGCCGCCCACGAAGAGCGCCCAGTCCCAGCCATTGCGCCACGCAGCCGAGTCGCGCTTCGAGCGATACTTGAAGCCGACCGGGCGCAGGATCAGCGCCGCGAGCACGAGGAACATCGCGAGGTAGAACCCCGAGAAGCTTACCGCGTAGAGGGGTGGCCAGGCCGCGAAGATCGCGCCCCCGCCGAGGATGAACCAAACCTGGTTGCCTTCCCAGACCGGGCCGATCGTGTTGATCGCCACGCGGCGCTCGCTATCGCTCTTGCCGACGAAGGGCAGCAGTGCGCCCACGCCCATGTCGAAGCCGTCGGTCAGCGCGAAGCCGATCAGCAGGACGCCCAGCAGCAGCCACCAGATGACGCGTAGAACGTCGAGGGGGATAAGTTCATAGAGGATCATTGGTTCTTACTCCGCAGGCATGGTGACAGGGTTGCCGCCGCGACCGGACAGGCGATCGTCATGTCGTTGCAGCCACTCCTGGGTGACCTCGACATCCTGATACGGGCCTTTCTTGATGTATTTGAGCATCAGGCCCATCTCGACGATGAAGAGCACGGTATAGAAGGCGACGAAGCCCAGCAGCGTGAACAGCAGGTCGCCCACCGAGAGGTGGCTGACCGAAAGCGCCGTAGGCAGCACGCCGTCGACGGTCCAAGGCTGGCGTCCGAACTCGGCGGTGAACCAGCCCAGTTCCGCGGCGATCCAAGGGGCGGGGATGACGATCACGGCCAGACGCAGCGCCCAGCGGGGATAGTTCATGCCCTTCCAGTTCGAGACGACGAAGAAGTAGACCATCAGCGCGATGAAGGAGAAACCTAGCGCAACCATCAGGCGGAAGGACCAGAAGATCGGCCAGACCGTTGGGACCGTGTCGTTCGCGGCTTTCTTGATCTGCGCGTCGGTCGCTTGACGCGGATCGTCCACGTAGCGTTTGAGCAGGTAGGCGTAACCGAGATCGCCGACGTTCTTGTTGAATTCCGCGGTGACGTCAGCGGGGACATCCCCCTTCGCTTCGCGAATTTTCAGCAGGTCATTATAGGCGACGATGCCGTTGCGGATCCGCTCCTCCGAACCTTTGACCAGATCGTCGATCCCGGTGATCTGCTCGGTCAGCGAGCGGGTACCGATCAGCCCCATCACCCACGGGATATGGATCGCGTATTTCGTTTCGCGCGCTTGCTGGTCGGGAATGCCGAAGAGCGTGAAGGAGGCGGGGGCCGGTTCGGTCTCCCACATGGCTTCCATCGCGGCGAGTTTCATCTTCTGGTTATGCGTCGTCTCGTAGCCCGACTCGTCGCCGAGGATCACCACCGACAGCGCCGAGGCGAGGCCGAACGCAGCGGCGACCGCGATGGAGCGGCGGGCCAGTTCGAGGTGACGCCCCTTGAGCATGTACCAGCTCGACACGCCCATCACGAAGACGGCCGCTGTGACGTAGCCGGCGGAGACCGTGTGCACGAACTTGGCCTGGGCCACCGGGTTGAACACGACATCGAAGAAGGAGGTCATTTCCATCCGCATCGTCAGCGGGTTGAACGCCGCCCCGACCGGGTTCTGCATCCAGCCGTTCGCGATCAGGATCCACAAAGCAGAGAAGTTCGAGCCGATGGCGACGAGCCACGTGACGACCATGTGCTTGACCGGGCTCAGCTTCTCCCATCCGAAGAACATCAACCCGACGAAAGTCGCTTCCATGAAGAAGGCCATCAGGCCCTCGATCGCGAGCGGTGCGCCGAAAATGTCGCCGACGTAATGCGAGTAATAGCTCCAGTT
Organism: Thioclava nitratireducens; assembly: GCF_001940525.2. NCBI lineage: Bacteria > Pseudomonadati > Pseudomonadota > Alphaproteobacteria > Rhodobacterales > Paracoccaceae > Thioclava > Thioclava nitratireducens. The sequence goes on along the minus strand of NZ_CP019437.1, from coordinate 3,799,190 downwards.
CATGCCGAACTGGAATTCCATCGTGAGGCCCGTGGCCACGCCCAGCACGAAGTTGATGCCGAACAGTGTGGCCCAGAACTTGGTCATTTGCCGCCAGACGGGGCGGTTGGTCATCACATAGACCGTCTCCATGATCGCCACGATGATCGACAGACCAAGCGTCAGCGGCACGAAGAGGAAGTGATACATCGCTGTCATGGCAAATTGCAGCCGTGACAGCTCGACGATCCCGAAATCCATTCTCGTTCTCCGTTTCCCTACTTGCATCCGGCGCGGTGAAAAGCCGGATTCTCCGGAAATGTTTTTCCTGGATGCAGGTTATGAGGAGGCGGTCGGCACGCGACTTTGAGCCAAATCAAATTGACGATGTGTCGCACGCGGACGTGAACAGAGGTGAACGGGAATATGTCTCGTGATTTTAGGGGCTTATCGTCGCAGGTCGTGCGTCATTTCAGCGCGATCGTGGCCGTGGCGGCGCTCTGGTCGGGCTGGCGGTGAGAGACCAGAACGAAGCCCGCCTCGGGCAGAAGCGCCCGTAATCCGGCCAGCGTCGCGGCGGCGGTTTGGGCGTCGAGTCCCTCGGTCGGTTCGTCCAGCAGAAGGATGTCGGGCCGGCGCAGTGCCGCACGGGCCAGCGCCAATCGTTTCGCCTGCCCGCCGGACAATCCCGTGCCGCCTTCGCCAAGCCGTGCTTCGAGCCCGCCGCGCGCCACGATCACTTCATCCAGCGCCACGGCGCGCAGCGCGGCCCATGCCGCATCGTCATCGAGTTGCGTTCCGGGAGGCAGGGCGAGCGCGAGATTCTCGGCAATGGTGCCGCCGATCAACTGGCTGCGCTGCGGCACCATCGTGAGCACATCGCGCAGGTCTCCCTCCGGCCAGTCGGCCAGCGCGCGGCCCATCGCCGTGATCTCGCCACCGGACGGCTTGAGAAGGCCGGACAGCACGGCGAGTGCGGTGGATTTCCCCGCGCCCGAAGGCCCGGCAAGCATCACGGTCTGACCGCGCGCGAGGGTGAAGGTCAGATCGGAAAAGAGCGGCGCGGCGCTCTTGGCGCGGGTGAAGGCAACTTGGCGCGCCTCGAGCAGCGGGGCGTCCATATCGGTGGGGGCGTGGCCGTCGGGCTGGGCGCGTGTGGGCGTATCGGTCAGCTCCATGACCCGCGCGCCCGCCTCCTGCATGCGTCCAATCTCGGCCATGCCTCGGCGCAGCAGCATCAGCGACTCGGCCAGTGCCAGCGCCACGAACAGGCCCACCGCGGCGCGCGCGGGCGTGATCTGCCCGGCCAGCGCCATCTGTCCGGCGATCGCCAGGGCGGCTGCCCCGGCAAGCGCGGTGGTGGCGGAAATCACCGCCCCCACCCGGCGGTCGAGCGCCTCGAGATTGCGCCGCGCGAGCGCTTCGGCCTCGACCTCGGCCAGGGTCTGCGCAGTTGCGGCCTCCAGCTGTCCGGCCACGGCCAGATCGGCTCGCGCGCGCATCGTCTCCAGCGCGCGGCGGCGAATGTTCTGCAGTGCCGTTTCGGCGGCGCGGGCATCGTGGCGGGCGGCTCGGGCGACCCAGATCAGGCCGAGCCCACCGCCCAGCAGGTAGATCAGGAAGACCGCGAGCCCGATCGGCAGCCCTTCGAGCCACCCCAGCATCAGAAGCGCCGCGATCTGGACCATGCCGCCTGCAAGGAAGGGGATGACCAGCCGCAGCAATACGCCATCAAGCGCATCCACGTCCGAGGTGATCCGGTTCAGCGCCTGCGCACCGCGCAGCCGCGCCTGTTCCTCATGCGGGCGGCGCGAGACGCCATCCATCAGGTCGATGCGCAGCTTCGCCAACGCGCGCAGTGTGGCGTCATGGGTCAGTAGCCGCTCGCCATAGCGCGAGACCGCGCGGCCGAGCGCGAGACCGCGGACACCTGCCGAGGGGGTGAAGAAATTGAAGTTTAGGCCCATCCCCGCGATCCCGGCCAGCGCGGAGGCGGTGATGAACCAGCCCGACAGGCCGAGCAGCGCCGCCCCCATCGCGAGCACGAGGAACGACAGCGCGAGGCCCCTACTGAAGGCCCATTTCTGATCGCTGATCAGGCGAGCGGTGAGGGTCAGAAGCGTTCTCATGCTGCGCCCTCCAAGTCGATCTGACGGTCCATCGCGGCAACGAGGGCAGGGTCGTGGCTTGCGACGATCAAGGTCGTGCCCTGCGATCGTAACGCCAGAAGAGCTGCGATGACTTTCGCGCCCGTCTCGGCATCGAGATCGGCGGTCGGTTCGTCGGCCAACACGATCGGGCGGCCCGCGTAATGGGCCCGCGCGATCAGCAGACGCCGCGCTTCGCCACCCGAGACGCCGCCGCCCATATCGCCCAGCCGGGCGTCGAGCCCGCCGGGAAGGCCCGCGACGACCTCGGTGGCCTGCGCAGCGTCGAGCGCTGCATCGAGGTCGCCGGGACGGTTCAGCGTGATCAGTTCGCGCAGGCTCGCATCGGCGAAGCGCGGGCTTTGAGGAATCCAGCCGAAGGCTGCGCGCCAGTCATCGGCGTTTTCCTCTGTCAGGGAGGTATCGCCCAGCGTGATCTTCCCCGCCTCGGGATGGATCAGACCGACCAGCGCGGTCAGAAGCGTCGTCTTGCCTGCGCCCGACGGTCCTGTGATCGCGATCGCCTCGCCCGGGGCGATGTCGCCATCGGGCAGGGGGAGCGGAGCGGCGGCCTCGCCGGGGCGGATTTGCAGCCCGTGCCAACGCAGCGCGCCAAGCGTCGGTGCCGCGCCTTCGCCTCCAGTGCCCATCAGCGTGTTGGCCTTGGCGATGGCAGTCTCGGTCGTCTCCAACTCGGAGGCTACGGCGAGCGCAGCGGCCCGGTCATGCCATGCCGCAGCGAGATCGCGCAGCGGCTGGAAAAACTCGGGCGCGATCATGAGCAGGAAAATCCCCTCGGCCGGGGTCATCTTGCTGCCCCATGTGCCGAAATTCATCCACCCGATCAGCGAGAAGCCGACATAGACCGCGACCAGCGCCACGCCGATCGCGGCGAACAGTTCCAGAAGCGTCGAGGAGAGGAAGGCAACCCGCAGAACCGCCATCGTGCGGAGGCGCAGGTCTTCGGATTTGGTTTCCAGATCGGCGCGCGAGCGGGCCTCCGCGCCCAGAAGTCGCAGATCGGTGATCGCGGCGATCCGATCGATCAGCAGCCGGTTGAGCGAACCGATTTCGACCATCTGCTTTTCCGAGGCGTCCTGCGCGGCCATGCCGACAAGCGCCATGAAGATCGGGATCAGCGGCCCGGCGATCAGCAGGATTCCCGCGACCGCCCAGCTTTGCGTGGCGGCGAGCAGGATGAAGGCGAGGGGGATGATCCGGGCGCGCAGGAAGGCGGGCTGATAGCGCGTGGCCCATGGGCCGAGCGCGCCGAGCTTCTCCGCGGACAGCGAAGCCAGTTCCGCAGGCGACAGCGCGGCGGCGCCGCTAGCCTGACGCAGCGCCTTTCGGATCAGCTTCTCGCGGCTCTCACGCAGCACCACCTCGGCGGCATCGGCCGAGAGCTTCTGCGAAATCCAGTCGAGGACGATCCGCACGAGCGCCAGCACCACGAAGCCTGCAGCCCCGGCGAGCGGCGAGAGCGACGGGCTCACCCCCGGTGCGACCAGGTCGCCAAGTACCAAACCGATCAGAGCGGCCTGCGCGGGCCAGATCAGCGCCGAGGCCACACCGAGCCACCCGGCGAGCTTCAACTTGCCCGCGACGGGCTGAGCGATGCGGGTCAGAACGGCTTTCGGCTTCGGCGCTTCGGTCGTGGCGTCTGTCATACGGGTTTTGGGGTCTTTTCCTCTTTCGCGCTTGGCTGTCGAGATAGCCGGGCAGAGGGGCTGCGACAATGGAGTGCGACAATCCGCGCTTGTCACGTCTGCGGTACGAACCTTCATGCCGACATGAAAAAACCGTTCGGATGAGGGTCCGAACGGTTTTCGAGGTTACCTGTGGCGGGGCCTTAGCAGGGCGCGATGTACTCGCGGCCATACGAGTCACGATAGCGGCACTGACCCGGCTGGTTGGCTTTACCGATCAGGGCGCCGGCAACGGTGCCGACTGCGCCGCCGATCGCGGCGTTTTGAACGCGGTCGCCATCATCCGAAACGGCAGCGCCGATCGCGGCACCGGCAACACCGCCGGTCGCGGCAGCGCGGTCCTGTTGCGACATCTGGCAGCCTGCAACGGCAACGGTGGCGCTGAGCGGCAGGATCAGGAACATCTTCTTCATGGTACGTGTCTCCCTTCTGTGTCTTCGGACATCCAACGTCGCCCCTCTCCGGGCAGTTCCAAGTTTTTCTTAATTAGTTTTGAGCATCTATTCTGGAGCCGTGATGACCCAGCGGCTTGACATGCGCGGTCATTCGGGGGTCAAGCAAAGAAAGACATCTCGAGACATACGACAGAAAGACCCGCCTATGAGTTCGACCGCCTGGCGCGTTCCCCTGATCGGAGCGCTTTTCCTTTTCGCATTGAGCGCGGTGGTGTTGATGATCATGCGCCCGCTGATGGCGATCGACGAGACGCGCTATGTCACCGTCGCCTGGGAGATGTGGCAGGGCGGCTCCAAGCTGGTGCCGCATCTCAACGGGGCGATCTATTCCGACAAGCCGCCGCTTCTGTTCTGGCTCATCAATATCGTCTGGAGCGTGACTGGCCCCAGCGAATGGGCGGCGCGGCTCGTGGCGCCCGCCTTCGGGCTGCTGTCGGTCGGACTGGTCGCGGTTCTCGCGCGCAAGCTCTGGCCGGAGGAACCGGAGCGCGCCGGACTCGCCGCACTGATCCTTGGGACGAGCGGCGTGTTTCTGCTCTTCGGCTCGACAACGATGTTCGACACGATGCTCACGGCGGCGACGCTGACGGGAATGCTCGCAGTCTGGGCGATGCGCGACACGGAGCGCTTCGCCCCGGTGATCGGGCTTGGCATCGCGCTGGCCTTCGGCGTCTTCGCCAAGGGGCCGGTGATCCTGGTGCATGTGCTGCCGACCGCGCTTTTGATGCCGCTTTGGGCAACCGGGGCGGAGCGGCCCGCGCTCAAGCAGTGGTATGCGCGGATCGGAATCGGTTTTCTGATCGGTTTCGGCATCGTCCTGCTCTGGCTCGGCCCCGCGATCATCTTCGGCGGTGCGGAATACCGCGAGCAGATTCTGTGGAAGCAGAGCGCCGGGCGGATGGTGGAAAGCTTTGCCCATGGTCGCCCCGTCTGGTTCTTCGTGGCGTTGCTGCCGTTCTTCCTCTGGCCCTGGGGCTGGAGCCGCGCGGGGCTGGCTACGTTCAGGCCGTCGCGGCTCTGGGAGGATGCGGGCACGCGCATGGTGACGGTCTGGTTCGTCGCCGCCTTCGTCGCCTTCTCGCTGATCTCGGGCAAGCAGGCGCATTACCTTGTGCCGGAAATGCCCGCGCTGGCGCTGATCCTGTCGGGATTGCTGCCCACGGCGGAGCGCCGGATGCGCTGGCTGCGCCTGCTGTGGCTTCTGCCCGGCGTGGCGACAGCGATTGCTGCGGCTTCGGTGCATTTCGGGGCGTTCCCCGAACTGCCCGAGGGCACCGGATCGTGGCTCTTCGTGATCGCTGGCGTGGCGATGCTCGTGGGCGGCGCGCTAATCGTGCTTAAAGCGCGGCAGGGCTGGTTCGCCGAAGCCTTCGTCGCGCCGCTGGTGCTGATCGCCATTCAGATCATGGTCTGGCCGATCCTCTGGAAAGTCTACGATCCGGCACCGATCGCGAGCCTGATCGCTTCGCATTCGGAAAATGGCGTGGCCACCACCGATCGCGGCTATGCAGGGCAGTTCTCCTTCGTCGCGCGGCTCGAGAACCCGGTGACGGTGCTTGGCAACAGCGCCGATCTCGGGCGCTGGATGGCGGCGCATCCCGACGGTCTGGTTCTCGCAGCGAATCCGATCGAGGGCGTCGACGGTCTGAGCCAGATCGCCGAGCGGCATTTCCGGCAGAACGACTGGCGGCTCTATCAGGTCGCGGAGGCGATTGTGCCGTCTGCTTCGGATGCTACGGCCACTCCCACCAGTGCGAACTGACACTTCAAACTAAAGACACGCCCGAAGCGGATGCTCCGGGCGTGCCTTCAAACCGATAGACTGCAAGTATTACGACTTGGTCTTCTCGGTGGGCCGCTCATCGAGAGTGACGGAGAGCGTGAGCGGCTTGTTCGCGCGCAGCAGCGAGAGCTGCACTTCGGTGCCCGGCTCGTCGGACCCGATCGCACGGGTCAGATCGCGGGGGGCTTTCATCGGCTTGCCATCCACGCCGACGATGATGTCGCCGCGCTTCAGACCAGCTTTCTTCGCGGGCGTGTCGGGCGACACGTCGGCTACGAGCACACCTTCCGGTTGGTCGAGCCCCAGCGCCGCGGCGATGTCCTCGCTGACCGGCTGGATCTGCACGCCGAGGAAGCCGCGCTTCACCGTGCCATTGTCCTGCAGGTCGGCGACGACGCTCTTGATGGTGTCGGAGGGCACCGAGAAACCGATCCCGACGGAACCGCCAGTGGGCGACAGGATCGCGGTGTTCATGCCGATCACCTGGCCTTGGTCGTCAAAGAGCGGGCCACCCGAGTTGCCTTTGTTGATGGCTGCGTCGGTCTGGATGTAGTTATCGAAGGGGCCCGATTTCAAGTCGCGGCCTTTGGCCGAGACGATGCCGGTCGACACGGAGGTGCCGAGGCCGAACGGGTTGCCGATCGCCACGACCGGCTCGCCGACCTGCGCGGCCTGACTGTCGCCGAAGCCCACGGTGTCGAGGTCCTTGTTGGTATCGACCTTGATCAGCGCGATGTCGGTGGCCTTGTCTTCGCCGATCACTTTCGCATCCGCGGTCGAGCCGTCGGAGAAGGTGACCTTCACGCTCTCGGCGCCGTCGACGACGTGGGCGTTGGTGACGATATGGCCGTCTTTCTGGATGATGAAGCCAGTGCCGAGACCGGTGATCTCAGGACGCTGCATCGGCTGACCCTGACCGTTGGGGCCCATGTCGGGCATACCGAAACGACGCTGGAAGAACTCGAAGGGGAAATCCTGAGGCATCCCCATCTGGGCCATTTCCTGATCGTTGGCCTGCTTCTTGATCTCGATGGTGACCACGGCGGGCATCACCTTCTTCACCAGGTCGACGGTGTTGGTGAAGGTTTCGGCCGCGGCCACGTTCGGGACCAGTGCCAGACCGCTCGTCGCCACGGCGCCGGCGCCGAGCATGGCGGTGGTGGCGAGGGTGCGCAGCAGGGGAGCTTTGCGAATGTCCTGCATGTTTCTCTCCTTTTTGACAGGTATGCACCCTATGTGAGGGCCTAGCCTGTCAGGGACTCTGCGGGAAGATTGCAGAGTTGTTATCCTTTTCACCTTTAGGGGAGGGGTGCGTGACTTGTGCGGTGTCATCGGCCACATATGTCGCGAACCGAGAAAGCGAGTGCGATGAAACTGCTGTTGATCGAAGACGACGCGACCACCGCCGATTACGTTCTGCGTGGCCTGCGCGAAGAGGGCCACACGGTCGACCATCTCGCGAATGGCCGCGACGGGCTGACCCAGGCGCTGGGCGGCAGCTACGACGTGATGATCATCGACCGAATGCTGCCGGAGCTGGACGGTCTCTCGATCACCCGCGCGATCCGGGCCGCAAAGGTCACGACGCCGATCATCTTCCTCACCGCGATTGGCGGCGTGGACGACCGGATCGAGGGGCTCAACGCGGGTGCCGACGATTATCTCGTGAAACCCTTTGCCTTCGGCGAGTTGTCGGCGCGGCTCGCGGCGCTGGCGCGTCGCCCGCAAGCGCAGTCGGAGCAGGTAATGCTGGAGGCGGGCGATCTGAAGATGGACCTGATCGCGCGCAAGGTGACGCGCGGCGGACAGGAGATCGACCTTCTGCCGCGCGAATTCTCGCTGCTGGAATTTCTGCTGCGCCGCAAGGGCCGGGTGCAGACCCGGACGATGCTGCTGGAGGGCGTGTGGGATCTGAATTTCGACCCGCAGACCAATGTGGTGGAGACGCATATTTCGCGGCTCCGGAACAAGGTCGACAAGCCGTTCGACCGTGATCTCATCCACACCGTGCGCGGCGCGGGCTACCGGATCGAGGGTTGATGAAGGCACGTCTGAATCGCGCAGAAATCCTTGCCTCGACGCCGCTGCGGCAGGCGCTCGGGCTGATGGGGATCGTCTTTGCGATCCTGCTGGTGACGCTGGGCTTCGCCTATGTCGCGCTGCGCTCCTCGACCGAGGAATCGATCCGCGCCGATCTAAAGCAGCAGACGGCGGTGTTTCAGGTTGCCGCCAACCCCGAGACGCTCTCTGTGATCGTGTCGGCGGAGGCGCGGGCGTCCGATCCGTCAGAGCGCGCCATCGCCTTCGTGATGTCGGACGGGCGGCAGGTCGGCAACGTCCGGGTCACCCATGAGGGCGACAGCTGGGTCATCTCGCGTCATCCCGAATATGCGCCGCTCTCGAAACATGGATATTTCACGCTGACCATGCCGCTTGCGGGCGGCTTGCTGGTGATCGGCGAAAGTCGCGCGCCGATTGCGGAACTGACCTCGACCTTCCTCGCGATTCTCGTCTTCTCCTTCGTACCCTCGCTTCTGGTCTCTGCCGCCTATGGTGCGTGGGTCGGGATGCGGGCGCGCAAACGGGTGAGCGCGATCGAAAACACGCTTGACGATCTTACCGAGGGGCGGCTCGAGGCGCGGGTGCCGCGCGACGAGGTGAAGGCGCGGCGCGGCGATGACCTCGCACGGATCGGGGCGCGGCTTAACGTGATGGCCGAGACGCAGGAGGCGACGGTTGCGGCGCTGCGTCAGGTCTCCGCCGATATCGCGCATGACCTGAAGACGCCGATGCAGCGGATTTCGGTGCTACTCTCGGAGCTGCAAGAGGCCTTGCCCGAGGACGCGCCGCCCCGCGCGCTGGCCGAGCAGGCAGGCACCGAGGCCGAGCGCGCGGTCGCCGTGTTCCACTCGTTGCTGCGGATCGCCCAAATCGAGGGCGGCAGCCCGAAGGCACGTTTCGCGACGGTCGATCTGGGCGCGCTCGCCGCCGATATCACCGAGCTTTACGAGGCCAGCGCCGAAGAGGCGGGCGGTTCGCTGACCCTGCAGCGGCCAGACGCGCCGCTCATCGTGCAGGGCGATCGGGGGCTTCTGGGACAGATGCTGTCGAACCTGATCGAGAACGCGATCCGCCATGGCGGGCCTGCGCCGAAGATCGCGGTAAGTCTGTCTCGCGAACGCGGCGCGGTCACGCTCAGCGTCGCCGATCGTGGCCCCGGCATCCCCGAGGCCGAGCGCGAGAAGGTTCTGCGCAGGCTCTATCGGCTGGAACGCTCTCGCACGACGCCGGGCAACGGGCTGGGCCTTGCGCTGGTTCATGCGGTGGCGGGGCTGCATGAGGCGGAGCTGGAGCTGTCCGACAACAATCCCGGTCTGATCGTGTCGCTGCGCTTCGTTGGGTCCGCTCAGTCGGCCTGATCGGGCAGATCGATCTCGGTCAGGAAACGCAGGCTCAGCGGCAGGGTCGCGGCCCCCAGCGCCCGCGCATCGGGCCCCACCTGGCCTTCGCGCACGATCGGAACGCCCGCGCCCGAGAGGTTGATCTTCGCCAGTTCCGCTTCGGTCGCGGCGACGAGCCGCGCGCGCAGATCGTCGGGCATCCAGCCGTCGATCACGATCGCATCGAGGTCGCACAGCGCCGCCGAGGACGCGGCGACAGTCGCGAGGCCCCGCGCCGCTTTCGCGAGCCAGTCGTCGACGATGTCTTCGGGAAGATCCCACTCATCGCGCCGCTCCCAGAGGAAACTCGCATCGAGCCCGCGCTCCGTCATCGCGGCTTCGATGACCGACAACGAGGCCACGTCGAGCAACTGGCACTGGCCGCCGTGACCGTCGGGCACCGGCATCGAGGCAAGCGCGCCCGCATTGTTGTTGGGGCCGGTCACAAGCGAGCCGCTCATCACCAGCCCGCCACCTACGAAGAAGCCCACGAACGCATAGAGGAAATCGTCGGGCAATGTCTGATCGCCCAGCAAAAGCTCTGCCGAACAGGCGGCAGAGGCATCGTTTTCCAGCACCACGGGAAACGGATAGAGCGCCTCCAGTTCGGCGCGGATGTCGCGTTCGCGCCAATCGGCCATCGCGCTTTCCTCGAGCCCGAGCGCGACGCCCCAATCCCACATCCTGAACGGCGCCCCGATGCCGAGGCCGGCGATGCGCTCGCGCTTCGAGGCGGGGAGTTCTGCCACCATCCGGGCGATCGCGTCGATGGCGAAGGCTATCGTGTCAGCCGCCGTGGGGTAGTCGTGGCGCGCGACACGGCGCGAGACCGGGGTGCCCATCATGTCGATCAGGATCACCTCGGTCCGGCGACGCCCGACCTTCAGGCCAAGAAAATAAGCCCCCTCGGGGTTCAGGCGCATCGGCACGGTGGGCTGGCCCACCTTGCCGCGCACCGGGTCGCAGCGCAGCAGGAAGCCTTCATCCTCGAGCGCGCGCATGATGACCGACACTGTCTGTGCCGAGAGCCCCGTGAGCCGTGCGATTTCGGATTTCGCCAAGGCGCCGCGACGGCGAATCAGCGACATCACGAGCCGCTCGTTGCGGTTGCGCATCGCGGAGTGATCCGAGCCGATCTTCCCCGCTCCGGTCTTGATCAATTCCATCACGCGGTGGGCCAAAATTCATTCTCCGAGGCTGCTCGCGCATAAACTACGCCTTGTATTTATCGGCTTCCAGAGGCTCTTCTGTCAATTAATAAATCCATTTGATTTATCTATTGACGAGTCGGCCCGTGTTCGCACATGATTTACCCCGAAGCCGATCGGAGGACGGCTGGACATGTTTCTGGGAGGAGACCTGACATGAAGAAGACAACCGCGATTCTGGGAGCGACGGCGCTTGGTCTGATGGCGACCGGGGCCTGGGCGGAGACGACCGCCTGCCTGATCACGAAGACTGACACCAATCCGTTCTTCGTGAAGATGAAGGAGGGGGCGACGGCGAAAGCCGAGGAGATGGGCATCAAGCTCAACACCTATGCGGGCAAGCTCGACGGCGACGTGGAAAGCCAGGTCGCGGCGGTCGAGAGCTGCATCGCGGCGGGTGCCAAGGGCATCCTGATCACGCCGTCCGACAGCCGCGCGCTGGCGCCGGCGGTGACGAAAGCGCGCGACGCGGGGGCGCTGGTGATCGCGCTCGACACCCCGTTCGAGCCCGCCGACACCGCCGATGCGACCTTCGCCACCGACAACTTCAAGGCGGGCGAGCTGATCGGGCAATGGGCCAATGCGAAGATGGGCGACAAGGCCAAGGACGCGAAGATCGCCTTCCTCGACCTCAACCCGAGCCAGGTCTCGGTCGATTACCTGCGCGATCAGGGCTTCATGAAGGGCTTCGGCATCGACGTCAAAGACCCCAAGAAGATCGGCGACGAAGACGATCCGCGCATCGTCGGCCATGACGTGACCAACGGCAACGAAGAGGGTGGCCGCACGGCGATGGAGAACCTTCTGCAGAAGGATCCGGGCATCAACGTGGTCTACACGATCAACGAGCCCGCCGCCGCCGGCGCCTACGAGGCGTTGAAATCGGTCGGCATGCAGGATCAGGCGATCATCGTCTCGATCGATGGCGGCTGCCCGGGCGTGCAGAACGTCAAGGAAGGCATCATCGGCGCGACCTCGATGCAGTTCCCGCTGAAGATGGCCTCGATGGGCATCGAGGCGATCGCGGCTTTCGCCAAGGACGGCACCAAGCCGCAGAACTCCGAAGGTCTCGACTTCTACAATACCGGCGTGACGCTGATTACCGACCAGCCGGTCGACGGGGTCGACTCGATCTCGTCGGAGGAAGGCCTCAAGCAGTGCTGGGGCTGATCCCCGCCTGACAGATCGGAGGGGCCGCCCGCGCGGCGGCCCGTCCTCTTCGGGCCGGATCACGGCCCCTCACCCCATATTGCACAAAGAGGATGACGGACATGACCCAGACCGCTCCGCCTCGCGGCCAGTCCTTCGAGCACGAGCTCGATAAGAGCGACAAGACCGTCGCGGCCTTCAAGGGAAAGAAGCGCGGGCTTCTCGGCACGATCCAGCACGGGCTGCACGGCAACCCGACGATGGTGCCGGTGATCGTGCTGCTGTTGTCCATCGCCGTGTTCGGCCTTGTGGCGGGGGGCAAGTTCTTCTCGGCCTTCAACCTGACGCTGATCATGCAGCAGGTCTCGATCATCGGTATTCTCGCCGCGGCGCAATCGCTGATCATCCTGACCGCGGGGATCGACCTGTCGGTCGCGGCGATCATGGTGCTGATGTCGGTCGTGGCGGGCAACCTCGCTGTCTACATGGGCGTGCCGGCACCGCTGGCGCTGCTGATCTCCTTCGCGGGCGGCACCGGGGCGGGGCTGATGAACGGCTTTCTGGTGACCAAGGTGAAGCTGCCGCCCTTCATCACCACGCTGGGCACCTGGTCGATCTTCTACGCGCTGAACCTGTGGCTGTCGGGCGCGCAGTCGATCCGCTCGCAGGATATCGACAAGTTCGCGCCGCTTCTGAAATTCTTCGGCAACACGATCGCGGTGGGCAATGCCCGGCTGACCTATGGCTCGATCCTGATGGTCGCCGTGTTCCTGGTGCTCTGGTATCTGCTGAACAAGACCGCCTGGGGCCGCCACGTCTACGCGGTGGGCGACGACAAGGAGGCGGCGGAGCTTGCGGGCATCCGCACCGACCGCACGCTGCTGTCGGTCTACGGCATGGCCGGGCTCGTCTGTGCGATCGCCGCCTGGGCCTCGATCGGCCGGGTCGGGTCGATCTCGCCGCAGGCCTTCTACGAGGCGAACCTGCATTCCATCACCGCCGTGGTGATCGGGGGGATCTCGCTCTTCGGCGGGCGCGGTTCGATCCTCGGGGCGCTGTTCGGCGCGCTGATCGTGGGCGTGTTCCAGTCCGGTCTGCGGCTCGCGAATGTGGACGTGCTCTGGCAGGTCTTCGCGATCGGCTGGCTCATCATCATCGCGGTCGCCATCGACCAATGGATCAGAAAGGTATCGGCATGACGCAAGAGCCCATTCTCACCGCGCGCGGTCTGGTCAAACGCTATGGCCGCGTCACCGCCCTCGACGAATGCGACTTCGATCTCTATCCGGGCGAAATCCTCGCCGTGATCGGGGATAACGGGGCCGGGAAATCCTCGCTCATCAAGGCGATCTCCGGCGCGGTTTCCGCCGACGAGGGAGAGATCCGTCTCGAAGGCAAGCCGATCAGCTTCCGCAGCCCGCTCGAGGCGCAGGATGCCGGGATCGCGACGGTCTACCAGACGCTCGCGCTGTCGCCCGCGCTCTCGATCGTCGACAACATGTTCGTCGGGCGCGAGCTGCGCAAGCCGGGCGCGATGGGCAAATGGCTGCGGATGCTCGACAAGCCCGCGATGCGCGCCTTCGCCCGCCAGAAGCTGAACGATCTGGGCCTGATGACCATTCAGGATATCGATCAGGCGGTGGAGACCCTCTCGGGCGGCCAGCGCCAGGGCGTGGCGGTCGCGCGTGCGGCGGCCTTCGGCTCGAAGGTGATCATCATGGATGAGCCCACCGCGGCGCTCGGCGTCAAGGAGAGCCGCCAGGTGCTGAACCTGATCCTCGATCTGAAGGCGAAAGGGCTGCCGATCATCCTGATCTCGCACAACATGCCCCATGTCTTCGAGGTCGCCGACCGGATCCACGTCCACCGGCTGGGCAAACGGCTCTGCGTCATCGATCCGAAGCAACACTCGATGTCGGACGCCGTCGCCTTCATGACAGGCGCCAAAACACCCGACGGCGCGACAGAGGCGGCCTGAGCGATGAGCACTACCGAGGCGCCCGGTCGGAAAGGCCGGGCGTTTTCGTTTGGGGTTGCGTCCTTGACTTGGGGCGACCACCCCGGGCTTCGCCCGCCCCTTCCCCGGGAGGGCGCATTGGCGAGGACAGAGCGGACACGAGTGACCGACGGGTTTGCAAGATAACGCGCCCGGGCACCGGCCGGACGAAGCGCCCACCCAAGGCTCTGACGCACCCGGAAGACCCCACACCAGAACACCCGCGCCCCTCGCGAGCGCGGGTTTCTCGTGAAACATAAATGGGTCGTCAGTCGCGGCGGCCCGCTTCCAGCGCATCCTCGAAGGTGCGCAAACCGGTTCTCGGAGCCTGAACCAGCACCGCCATATTGCCCGGCTTATGCTCGTTGCGCAGCATCTTGGTATGGGCCTGCGGGATCTGATCCCACGGGAAGACTTCGGACATGCAGGGGTCCAGACGCCGCTCTACCATCAGCTTGTTGGCCGAGGCCGCCTGCTTGAGGTTAGCGAAGTGCGAGCCCTGCAGACGCTTCTGGTGCATCCACATGTAACGCACGTCGAAGGTGCAGTTGAAGCCGGAGGTGCCGGCGCAGATCACGACCATGCCGCCCTTCTTCACCACCAGCGTCGAGACCGGGAAGGTCGCCTCGCCAGGGTGTTCGAAGACCATGTCCACGTTCACGCCCTTGCCGGTGATGTCCCAGATCGCCTTGCCGAACTTGCGAGCCTCTTTCAGCCATTCGTTATATTCCGGCGTGTTGACCGTGGGCAGCTGCCCCCAGCAATTGAACTCCTTGCGGTTGATCACGCCCTTGGCGCCCTGATCCATCACGAACTGGCGCTTGCTCTCGTCCGAGATCACGCCGATCGCATTTGCGCCCGCGGTGTTCGCGAGCTGGATCGCATAGGAGCCGAGACCGCCAGAGGCACCCCAGACCAACACGTTCTGGCCGGGCTTGAGCTCATGCGGGTGGTGACCGAACAGCATCCGGTAGGCGGTGGCCAGCGTCAGCGTGTAGCAGGCGGCCTCTTCCCAGGTCAGGTGTTTCGGGCGCGGCATCAGCTGTTGCGCCTGCACGCGGGTGAATTGCGAGAACGAGCCGTCATGCGTCTCGTAGCCCCAGATCCGCTGGCTGGGCGAGAACATCGGATCGCCACCGTTGCATTCCTCGTCGTCGCCGTCGTCCTGGTTGCAGTGGATCACGACCTCGTCGCCGACCTTCCAGCGTTTGACCTTGTCGCCCACCTTCCAGACGATGCCGGAAGCGTCCGAGCCCGCGATGTGATAGGGCTGCTTGTGCCCGTCGAAGGGCGAGATCGGCACGCCGAGACCTGCCCAGACGCCGTTATAGTTCACGCCAGCGGCCATCACGAGCACCAGCACTTCGTGGCTGTCGATCTCCCAGGTGTCGACGACTTCCTGCTGGAACGACTGCTCGGGCTCGCCATGGCGTTCGCGGCGGATCGCCCACGCGTACATTTTCGGGGGGACGTAGCCGAGGGGCGGCATCTCGCCGATCTCGTAAAGGTCCTTCTCCGGCGCGTCGTAGGGCGCGATCCCGGTTTCCTGATCAAGGGCCATGGCTCTCTCCTGTCAAAATCTCGCCGCGCCGCAGAATCGGGGCGGGTTGAGTAGGAGAGTTACGCATGGCCGAGTAACTTTGCAATAGTTGTAATGCATAGTTTTGAAATAATATGTCCCTGCCGTTTCGCGCGGCGCGGATCATAGATCAAAGTTCGGGGCAGCTGTAACTCCCGTCCTTGGCTCTTTTCGCTTTGACGAAACTGCCATCGCCGACGCTGCAGAGAAGCGCCCCGTCGGGGAAAGCTTCGCCTTCCTGGTTGCGCGCGTTCCTCACTGCGCCATAGGCTGCCTTGCCCCCTTCATAGCCAAGGTTTGTTGCTCCAACGGCGGTGTTGACCACCACCCGACCGCCGAGCTTGGCAGCATCCACGGAGATGTCGGTGACCTGCTCTCGGGTGCAGGCGGGCAGAGTGGCAGCAAGGGCGAGGGCGGGAACGATCAGCAGTTTCAAAGGGCTCTCCTAAGGTGGTCTCCCCGTCAAAACCCCGCCCTGCTACGATGCGTTCCCTTGGGGCTGCCGCCTCGCCGCGACGCAGCGAATTGACAGGATCACAAAATTGAATTTAAACCATCCAAACGCGCAACAATATTGCGCAGACAAGATTCGCACCCCGATGGAGGCCGCAATGACCGACACGATGCCCGCCAAAGACCGCCCCTGGCTGTTTCGCACCTATGCGGGCCATTCCACGGCTGCCGCCTCGAACGCGCTCTATCGCAACAACCTCGCCAAAGGACAGACGGGGCTCTCCGTGGCTTTCGATCTGCCGACCCAAACCGGCTACGACAGCGACCATGTCCTGTCGCGCGGGGAGGTGGGCAAGGTCGGTGTGCCGGTCTGCCATCTGGGCGACATGCGCGCGCTGTTCGATGAGATCCCTCTCGAGCAGATGAACACCTCGATGACGATCAACGCGACCGCGCCGTGGCTCTTGTCGCTCTATATCGCTGTGGCCGAGGAGCAGGGCGCGGATGTCTCGAAGCTGCAGGGCACGGTGCAGAACGATCTGGTGAAAGAATACCTGTCGCGCGGCACCTATATCTGCCCGCCGAAGCCGAGCCTCGCGATGATCACCGATGTCGCGGCCTATACCCGCGAGCACCTGCCGAAATGGAACCCGATGAATGTGTGCTCCTACCACCTGCAGGAAGCCGGGGCGACGCCGCAGCAGGAACTGGCCTTCGCGCTGGCGACGGCGATTGCAGTGCTCGACGATCTGAAAACCAAAGTACCGGAAGAGGCCTTCCCGGCGATGGTCGGCCGCATCTCCTTCTTCGTGAATGCGGGCATCCGCTTTGTCACCGAGATGTGCAAAATGCGCGCATTCACGGAGCTTTGGGACGAAATCTGCCGTGACCGCTACGGCGTCGAGGATGAGAAATTCCGCCGTTTCCGCTATGGTGTGCAGGTGAACTCCCTGGGCCTGACGGAGCAGCAGCCGGAGAACAACGTCTACCGTATCCTGATCGAGATGCTGGCCGTGACGCTGTCGAAGAACGCGCGCGCCCGCGCGGTGCAGTTGCCTGCGTGGAACGAGGCGCTGGGTCTACCGCGCCCGTGGGATCAGCAATGGTCGCTCAGGATGCAGCAGATCATGGCCTATGAGACCGACCTGCTGGAATATGGCGACCTCTTCGACGGTAATCCGGCGGTGACCGCCAAGGTCGAGGCACTGAAAGATGGCGCCCGCGCCGAACTCGAAACGCTCGACGGGATGGGCGGGGCGATCGCCGCGATCGACTACATGAAGTCGCGTCTGGTGGAATCGAACGCCGCCCGGATCAACCGCATCGAGGCCGAGGAGACCATCGTCGTCGGCGTGAACCGCTGGCAGCAGGGCGAGCCCTCTCCGCTGACCGCAGGCGATGGCGGGATCATGGTCGTCGACCCGGCGGTGGAGCAGGAGCAGATCGACCGGCTGAACGCATGGCGGGCCGAGCGCGACGAGGCCGCCGTGCAGGCTGCGCTGGCCCAGCTCAAGGCGGACGCGAAAGCCGGCAAGAACGTCATGGAAGCCTCGATTGCTGCCGCGAAAGCGGGCGCGACTACCGGCGAATGGGCGGGCGTGATGCGTGCGGTTCACGGCGAGTATCGCGGTCCGACGGGCGTCTCGCGTTCGCCCTCGAACCAGACCGAAGGGCTCGACGATATCCGCGAAGCCGTGGACGCGGTCAGCTCGCAGCTGGGCCGCCGCCTGAAATTCCTCGTCGGCAAGCCGGGCCTCGACGGCCACTCGAACGGCGCCGAGCAGATCGCCTTCCGTGCCCGCGATTGCGGCATGGACATCACCTATGACGGCATCCGCCTGACGCCGGAACAGATCGTCGCGAAAGCCATCGAGGACGAGGCGCATGTGGTGGGGCTGTCGATCCTGTCCGGCTCGCATATGCCGCTGATCGAGGAACTGATGGAGCGGATGCGCGCGGCGGGCCTCGACCATGTCCCGGTCGTCGTGGGCGGGATCATCCCGGATGAGGACGCGAAGAAGCTTCTCAGCTTCGGCGTCGCCCGCGTCTACACGCCCAAGGATTTCGAGCTGAACCGGATCATGATGGATATCGTGACGCTCGCGACCCCGGCCGAGAAGGCGGCCTGAACGCGCAAGCCAATTGGGATCGGGAAGGGGCAGGCGTCTTCTTCTCGACCCAAATATCCCCGCCGGAGGCTCCCGGTGGCGGACCCCGCGAAAACCGCGCCCTTTCTCCCTTCCGCCCGCCAATGTGCGCGGGTAAGGTCGCGCCATGACGACCCCCATGATCCAGTTTTCCGAGGACCAAGCCGAGGCTTGGGATGCCGTTGCTTCCGCGCTCGAGGCGGCGGGGGTCGATATTCTCGAAGGCGCGATGACGCCTGAAAGCGGCAGCAAACGCGTGCTGTCGGTGATCGGCAAGGCGGGGTCGGGCAAGACGCTGCTTCTGGCGGAACTCTACAAGGCGCTGGAGGCGGCAGGGGTCGATCTGGTCTCGGGTGATTTCGAGGGCAAGCGGCGCAAGGAGAAGCGCACGCTGGCGATCCTCGCGCCGACGAACAAGGCGGCGAGCGTGTTGCGCTCGCGCGGGGTGCCCGCGACGACGATCCACCGCATTCTCTACACCCCCGTCTACGACCCGGAATACGAACGGATCGCGGAGTGGCTCACCGGTCAGGGCGAGCGTCCGAAGCCTGAATTGCTGATCGAGATGGGGCTCACCGAAGAGACGCTCGACCGGGCGAAGGCCTTCTACGATCTGCACAAATCGATCCCGGCGGCGCTGGCTTCGGCGGGGTTGCGCGGCTCGGATTTCATCAATGGCTGGAAACGGCGCGAAGACCCGCTCGATATCGGTTTTGTCGATGAAGCCTCGATGCTCGACGAGCGGCAGTTCGACGATCTGCGCGAGATTTTCCCGACGCTGGTTCTGTTCGGCGACCCGGCGCAGCTCGCTCCGGTGAACCAGTCGGGCGAGATGGTGTTCGAACGGCTGCCCGACGAGCGCAAACACATTCTGCACCGCATCCACCGGCAGGCCGAGGATAACCCGATCCTCGATCTGGCGCATATGCTGGGCGACGACAGCCTGACCTTCGAGCAGTTCGAGCGCGAGATCGAGAAGGCGGCGGCGAAGGATGACCGCGTCGTCTGGGCCGAGCGGGTGGAGAGCGATCTGATGGCGCGCTCGCCGGTACTTGTCTGGCGCAACGCGACGCGCATCCGGTTGATCCATGCCTTCCGTGCGGCCCATTCCGCGCCCGCCGACATGATGCTGCCGGGCGAGCCCTTGATCTGCGACGGGATCGAACTGCCGGTAAAGCACCGCAAGAAGCGGATTGATCTGGAAGCGCGCGGGCTGATCAAGGGCGCGCAGGTGATCTATCTCGGCCCCGGCAAGAAGCCCGGTTTCTCGCGGCTACATGTGATGGGGGCGGAAGATCCGCGGCTTTCGGCGGCCTCGATCGTGAAGATCGAGATGCCGGACGAGGAAGAGCCGTTCATTCCGTTCGCGGCCCGGATGGGCGCCACCTTCCTGCATGGCGCTGCGGTGACGATCCACAAGGCGCAAGGCTCGCAATGGGAGGATGTGCAGGTTTTCGCGCCGGATATTTATGCGGCTTACAGGGCAGGGCGCATCGAGGCGGGTATCCCGCTGTGGAAGCGGCTCGCCTATGTCGCGATCACGCGAGCGCAGCATCGCCTGCTCTGGGTGGTGCGGGCGCGGCTGGCACGGCCCTCGGCGCCGCTGACCATTGACGACCTGCCGAAAGGCGGCGGTAAGCTGGAACTGAAAGCCGAACCGCAGGACGGATAGGGCCGGAGCCTCCGGCGGGGATATTTGAGCCAAGGCGAAGGAGGGGCGAGATGGGCGTGATGGTGGTGACCGGGGCGAGTGCCGGGATTGGGCGCGCGGTGGCAGAGGCCGCGCTGGCCGAGGGCTGGCAGGTCGCCTGTCTGGCACGCTCGGAAGACAAGCTGGCGGAGGTCGCCGCGAAGGGCGACGGGCTGGCGGTGGCCTGCGACGTGAGCGATGCGGCAGCGGTGGAGCGCGCCTTCGCCGAGGTGGTCGCCAGGTTCGGCCGGATCGACGTGCTGTTCAACAATGCCGGGATGTTCCCGCCTGCGGCCTTGCCCGACGAGGTTACGCTCGAGGATTGGGATGCCTGTATAGCGGTGAACCTGACGGGGATGTTTCTTTGCGCCCGGGCCGCTTTCGCGCAGATGCGCAGGCAGGCCCCGCGCGGCGGACGGATCATCAATAACGGCTCGATCTCGGGGCAGGTGCCGCGCGCGAAATCGCTCGCCTATACGACCACGAAACACGCGATCAACGGCATGACCAAGCAGATCGCGCTGGACGGGCGCGACTTCGACATCGCCTGCGGGCAGATCGACGTGGGCAACGCGCGCACCGGGCTTCTGGCGAATATGGATGCGGCGGCGGCGAAGACGGCGGAGCCTACGATGGATGTGGCGAATGTCGCGCGCTCGGTGCTGTACATGGCGTCGCTGCCGCTGGATGCGAATGTGCTCAACATGACGGTGATGGCGAGCGGAATGCCCTTCGTCGGGCGTGGTTAACGCACGAAGCGGAAGATCGCAGCGGCGGCCCAGCCAGCGAAGACCGCAAGCGCCAGTGACAAAAGCCCGTAGAGCGGCGCGTTCTCATGGGCGAGCGAGTAGAGCCACCGCTCAAGCCCGACTTTGCGCACTTCGATCGCGGATTGGTATTTGTCCACCAGCTTGCCGCCGCGCAGTAGGAAGATGCGGGTCTTGTAATCGCCCTCGATGAGGTTCGCCGGCAGCGCGAAGTCGGCGCGGAACAGTGTGTCGTCGACAATATGCACGCCGCCCGACTCCATCTTGTAGAGGCCTTGCTGCTTGCGGATATCGACCATCGCCTCGGTGAAGGGGATCGAATCCTCGACCGTGATCGGCCCGGAGAAGGCCCGCATCGCGAGCGGGATCGAGATGCGCTGCTGGATATCGGTGCGCCGCGAGAGGATGTCCTCCATCGGACCGGAGGTGGCGACGGCGTAATAACTGGGCGCGGCGGCCACGCCGACGGAGGCCGTGTTCACCCAGATGCCGAATTCGCGCGATTTGCGGCGGATCGTGACCGGGCCGAGCGGACCTTCCAGCGTCACGATCACCGCGAGTTTCTGCCCGTCGGGCTGCGGGGCCTCGCGCTTGATGGCGCCATAGATCAGGATTTGTGACCCATCGAAGGACGTTGTGATGCCGATGTTGTCACGGCTCAGTCCCGCGACGATCTGCTCGTCTGGCTCGGGGCGATTGGTGATCGGCATCCCAGGGCGCGCGGGAAGTACCTGCCGGGTCTGCGCCAAAGCGGGCAGGGCGGCTGCGCAAAGGCCGAGGACGAGAAGAGCGGCACGGATCATCATTCGCCCCCCGATGCGATGGAGTAGAGATTGGCCGGATGCAGCACGAGGTCGAGGCCGAGCTTGCCTGCGACGATGATCACGAGAAGCGCCAGCAAAATACGCAGCTGTTCCGCCTTCAGCCGCGCGCCCAGACGCGAGCCGATCTGTGCGCCGATCACGCCGCCGACGATCAGCAGCAGCGCCAGCATCACGTCGACCGTCTGATTGGTGATCGCGTGCATCAGCGTCGTGAAGGCCGAGACGAATAGAATCTGGAACAGCGAGGTGCCGATCACGACCTTGGTCGGCATGTTCAGCAGGTAGATCATCGCCGGAACCATGATGAAACCGCCGCCGACGCCCATGATCGCCGCGAGAATCCCGACCAAGGTGCCGACCAGCAGCGGCGGGATCACCGAGATATACAGGCCCGAGGCCCGGAACTTGAACTTGAAGGGCAGCTTGTGGACCCAGGTGTGCTGCACGCGTTTCTTGCGCGCGCCACCGCCCTTGCGCTGCTTTTGCAGAGTGCGGATGCCCTCCTGCAGCATAAGTAGTCCGATCAGGCCGAGAAAGACGACGTAGCAAAGCTGCACCGCGAGATCGATCTGGCCGAGCGCGGTGAGCAGGTTGAAGACGTAGATACCGCTTGCCGAGCCAAGAAGGCCGCCCACCAGCAGCACGAGCCCCATCGGGATGTCGACCGCCTTGCGTTTGAGCTGCGCAAGAACCCCCGAGACCGAGGAGGCGACGACCTGGTTGGCGCCGGTCGCCACCGCGACGGAAGGCGGGATGCCGATGAAGAACAGAAGCGGCGTGATCAGGAAGCCGCCGCCCACGCCGAACAGGCCTGAGAGCAGCCCCACGATGCCGCCGAGCCCCAGCAGGGTGAAGATATTGACCGAGACTTCGGCGATGGGCAGGTAGATCTGCATGGACTGCACCCGCTGAGGAGGTTGCATCGTTAGTGTCCCCGAAGGACAGGCGAAGTCAAACCCCGCCGTGCCGCAGGGTTACAACTGTTGCAGATATCGTCGCAAAACCTGCTCGAGCTTGGCTGCGCCCATGGGGGCGATCGCCTTGGTCTGCTCGTGGCTGATATTCTCCTGCGCCATGCCCGCCCCCATATTGGTGATGACGGAGACGGCGGCGACGCGCAGCCCGAGGAAACGCGCAAGGATCACTTCCGGCACGGTCGACATGCCCACCGCATCGGCGCCGAAGACCTTGGCGGCGCGGATTTCGGCGGGGGTCTCGAAGGTCGGGCCGGAGAACCAGCAATAGACGCCTTCGGGCAGTTCGATCCCTTCGGCCCGGGCCGCGGCTTTGAGCCCGGCACGGATGTTCGGGTCGTGCGCCTCGGTCAGCGGCACGAAACGCGCATCCGAAGGCTCGCCGATCAGGGGGTTGTTGCCCGAGAAGTTGATATGATCGTTCAGCATCATCAGCCCGCCGGGCTGGATGTCCTCACGCAGGCTTCCGGCCGCATTGGTCAGCAGCAGGCTTTCGCAACCGAGCTCCTTGAGGATCTCTAGCGGGAGGCGCATCTCGGCGGGGTTGCCGTGTTCATAATAGTGAACCCGACCGCCGAAGACCGCGACGCGGACGCCTTCGAGCGTGCCGATCACCAGCTTCGGATTGTGGCCCGAGACGCCCGCATGGGGAAAGCCCGGAAGCTCCGAATAGGGGATCGCGACACCCTCGACCTCCTCGGCCAGATGGCCGAGGCCGGAGCCGAGGATCAGGCCGAGGCGCGGGGCCTCGTCGCCCGCGCGTTCGCGGATCAGTTGCGCGAGTTCAGCGCTCTTTGACATAGGGCTGCCCCCCTGCACGCGGCGGGATCGCCTTGCCGATGAAGCCGGCGAGGATGATCACGGTGAGGATGTAGGGCACCGCCTGCATGAACTGGATCGGCAGCGTGATTACGCCCAGATCGATGTTCGGATAGCGGTTCGAGATCGCTTCCAGCAGGCCGAAAAGCATCGTCGCGCCAAGCGCCGGAACAGGCCGCCATTTCGCGAAAATCAGAGCCGCGAGAGCGATATAGCCGCGCCCGGCTGTCATTTCCTTCACGAAGCCAGCCGCGAGGCCGGTTGCCAGATAGACGCCGCCCAGCCCCGCCAGAACGCCGGTGATGGCGACGGCGGTGTAGCGCATCCGAATGACCGAGATGCCCGCGGTGTCGACCGATTCCGGGTTCTCGCCCACCGCGCGCAGGCGCAGGCCGAAGCGGGTGCGGAACAGCACCCACCAGGTGATCGGCACCATCGCGAAGGCGACATAGACGAGGATCGAGTGGCCCGAGATCAGGTTCGAGTAGATCGGCCCGAAGAAGGGAACATCCTTTATCGCGTCCGCACCGGGCAGCGTGATCGGATCGAAGCGCCCGTTGCCCGAAAGCTGCGGTGTGCGACCGCCCTGCTGGAACCAGCTTTGTGCGATCAGCACGGTAAAGCCCGAGGCAAGGAAGTTTACCGCGACGCCGGAGATCAGCTGATTGCCGCGGAAGGTGATCGAGGCGAGGCCGTGCACGAAGGCGAGGCTCATCGAGCCCGCGACACCCGCCAGAAGACCGAGCCACGCATTGCCCGTCACCGCCGCGACCGCGCCGGAGAAGAAGGCGGCCATCAGCATCTTGCCTTCGAGGCCGATGTCGAAGATGCCTGCGCGTTCCGAGAACAGGCCCGCGAGGCAGGCCAGCAGCAGCGGCGTGCCGAGACGAACGGCGCTATCGAGAATTTCGATGATCGTTCCGAAATCCATCTTAGGCCTCCTTCCGGGCGTTGGCGCGCGCGACGAAGAAGCTCTCGATCGGTGCGCGCAGCATGTTGTCGAAGGCCCCGGTGAACAGGATCACCAGCGCCTGGATCACGGTGATCAGCTCCCGCGGGATCGTCGTTTCCAGCGCCAGCTCGCCGCCGCCTTGGTAGAGAAAGCCGAAGAGAAGTGCTGCAAGGAACACGCCGAACGGGTGGTTGCGGCCCATCAGCGCGACGGCGATCCCGATGAAGCCTGCGCCCTCGACCGAATTCAGCACGAGACGATGCGCTTCGCCCATCACGTTGTTGATCGCCATCAGCCCGGCGAGAGCGCCAGAGATCAGCATCGCGGCCATCACGATCTTCACCGGCGAAATGCCTGCATAGCGCGCCGCGCTTTCCGACCGCCCGAAGGCGCGAATCTCGAAGCCCAGCTTCGTGCGCCAGATCAGCACCCAGACGAGGTAGCAGGCGAGGATCGCCACAAAGAACGACACGTTCGCCGGGACCGATTTCGAGAAGAACTGTCCGACCAACGGGAAATCATGGAAGGTCGGCAGATGGGTTGCGGGCCCGAAGCGCGCGGTGGCCGGGTCCATCGAGCCGCGCGGACGCAGCACGTTGACCAGCATGTAGTTCAGCACCGCAGCGCCGATAAAGTTGAACATGATCGTGGTGATCACGATATGGCTGCCGCGCTTGGCCTGCAGATAGGCCGGGATCGCCGCCCAAGCCGCACCGAAGATCGCGCCGCCCGCCATCGCCGCGATCAGCGCGATGCTCCAATGTGGCCACGGGAAGGCCAGCAGTACCAGCGCCACGCCAAGCCCGCCCAGCGTCGCCTGACCCTCGCCGCCGATATTGAACTGGCTGGCGTGATAGGCGACCGCGACGGCGAGGCCGGTGAAAATGAAGTTCGTGGCGTAATACAGCGTGTAGCCCCAGCCATAGGGCGAGCCGAGCGCGCCCGAGACCATGACCTTGATCGCCTTGATCGGGTCTTCGCCGATCAGCAGCACCACGATCCCCGAGATCACGAAGGCGATCAGCAGGTTGAGGAGCGGGATCAGGGCCACGTCTACCCATTTCGGTGTCTTTTCCATTATTGGCTCTCCTCGGGCGCGGCGATGGTCCAGCCGTCCATGCCGCGCACGTCCTCGCCGCCCATGCCCGCCATCAGGCAGCCCATGCCGGTCTGCGTGGCGGTCTCGACGGGGCCGATGCCCATGATCTGCCCGTCGAACATGACCGCGACCCGGTCCGAGAGCGCCCGGATTTCGTCAAGCTCGACCGAGACCAGCAGGATCGCGGCGCCTTGGTCGCGCAGTTCGATGATGCGTTTGTGGATGAATTCGATCGCGCCGATATCGACGCCGCGGGTCGGTTGCCCCACCAGCAGCAGGGCCGGATCTCTTTCGATCTCTCGCGCCAGCACGATTTTCTGCTGGTTGCCGCCCGAGAAGCTTTTTGCGGGCAGGGTCGGGATCGGCGGGCGCACGTCGAAACGCTCCATCGCCTCGGCGGTGTGGGCGACGATCCCCGTATTGTCCATCACGAAGCGGTTCTTCTGATAGGCCGGATCCGAGTGATAGCCGAAGATCATGTTCTCCCACGCGGCAAAATCGAGGATCAGCCCGAGACTGTGGCGATCTTCGGGAACGTGCGAGATGCCCCGACGCCGCCGCGACTGGCCGTCGCTGTGCTTGCCGGTGAGGTCGATCTCTTCGCCGTTGATGCGAATGTTGCCGGTGCCCTTGGCGAAACCGCCGAGGATTTCCAGCAGTTCGGACTGGCCGTTGCCCGCCACGCCCGCAATGCCGAGGATCTCGCCCGCGCGGATTTCGAGATTGATGCCCTTGAGGCGTTCGATCCCGTCTTCGTCCTTCACGCGGAGGTTCTCGATCTCCAGTACGGTCTTGCCGGGTTGGGCTGCCGTCTTGTCGACGTTCAGCAGAACCTTGCGGCCCACCATCAGCTCGGCCAGTTGCTCGGGCGAGGTCTCGGCGGTCTTCACGGTCGCCGTCATCTCGCCGCGGCGCATCACAGAAACAGTGTCGGTGATCTCCATGATCTCGCGCAGCTTGTGCGTGATCAGAATGATCGTCTTTCCTTCCTTGCGCAGGAAATCGAGGATGCGGAACAGGTGGTCGGCCTCTGCAGGTGTCAGCACCCCGGTCGGCTCGTCGAGGATCAGGATATCTGCTTGACGATACAGCGCCTTGAGGATTTCCACGCGCTGCTGGTGGCCGACGGAAAGCTCTTCGATCTTCTCGTCGGGATCGACGTTGAGCTCGTATTCCTCGGCGAGGCGCTTGAGTTCCTTGCGCGCCTTCGACAGCGAGGGGCGCAGAAGTGCGCCATCCTCGGCGCCAAGGATGATGTTCTCGAGCACGGTGAAATTCTGCACCAGCTTGAAATGCTGGAAGACCATGCCGATGCCGGCGCTGATCGCAGCCTGGCTGTCGGGGATATGAGTGTGCTTGCCCTTGATCCAGATCTCGCCCGCATCCGCCTTGTAGAAGCCGTAGAGGATCGACATCAGCGTGGATTTCCCCGCGCCGTTCTCGCCGATGATACCGTGGATCGTGCCGGGCATGACCCGGATCGAAATGTCCTTGTTGGCCTGCACCGTGCCAAAGGCTTTCGAGATGCCTTTAAGCTCGATCGCGGGCGCGCCCGTGGGCGTTGCGGCAGCGTGGGCCGCCTCGGCCGCATCGCTGGCGTTTTCAGTGGCAAGGGCGGCAGTTGCCTGCCGCCCTGCATTGTTCGACTCTGTTCCGTTCATCACTCGACCGGGCAGCTGTCATCCGACATGTAGTCATGCACTTCGATCTTGCCCGAAGCGATGTCGGCTTTCGCCTGCTCCACCGCTTTTTCCATCTCGGGGGTGACGAGCGACTTGTTGTTGTCGTCCATTGCGACGCCAACGCCGTTATCGGCGAGCCCCATCACCTTAATGCCCGGCTTCAGATCGGGACCGGCCGAGAACGCGTCATAGACGGCGTTGTCGACGCGCTTGAGCATCGAGGTCAGAACCTTGCCCGGGTGCAGATAGTTCTGGTTGCTGTCCACGCCGATCGACAGGACGTCGGCGTCGGCAGCCGCTTGCAGAACACCGATGCCGGTGCCGCCGGCAGCGGCGTAGATCACGTCGGCGCCTTGGCTGATCTGGGCCTTGGCGATCTCGCCGCCCTTCACCGGGTCGTTCCAAGCCGCCGGGGTGGTGCCGGTCATGTTCTGGATGACTTTCGCGTCCGGATTGGCCGCTTTCACGCCCTGCACGTAGCCGCAGGCGAATTTGCGGATCAGCGGGATGTCCATGCCGCCGACGAAACCGACGGTACCGGTTTTCGAGGCCATGCCAGCCATCAGGCCGACGAGATACGAGCCTTGCTCTTCCTTGAAGACGATCGACTCGACATTGGGCTGGTCGACGACCATGTCGACAATCGCGAATTTCGTGTCGGGATAGTCGGGGGCGACGGTGTTGAGCGTGTCGCCGAAGGCGAAGCCGGTCATCACGATCGGATTGGCACCCGACTCGGCGAGTTTGCGCAGGGCCTGCTCACGCTGAGCTTCCGACTGCATTTCCAGTTCCTTGTAGGAGCCGCCGGTCTCTTCCGCCCAACGCTTCGCGCCGTTGAAGGCGGCTTCGTTGAAGCTCTTGTCGAACTTGCCGCCCAGATCATAAATGATCGCGGGATCGGCCAGCGCGGCCCCGGCGCTCAGCGCGAGCGCGGTCGCGGCGCCGAGGAACTTGGTGAAATAGGTCATGGATTACTCCCGAGTCGTTATGGCCCTGTTGGAAAAGCCTGTTGGCGCGCTCTGTTCGGCGCGCGGACACAGCGATTTGGGCAGAGCTTGCCGAGGGGGTCAAGCGTCAAGTTGCGGATGACGCGAGGTCGCGAGACAAATTTGATTGAACGGTCAGCTTCCCGCTCTAGAGAGTGGCAGCGTAAGAACCAGCGCGTCGATGCGTTCGCCCTCCGGACCGCGGTAATAGCCCTTGCGACGGCCTGATTCCTTCCAGCCGGTCGCTGCGTAAAGCGCGCGTGCGGCATCATTCTCGGCGGAGACTTCTAGGAAGGCGCTCTCGGCCCCCAGCTCTGCGGCTTCTTGCGCGAAACGCTCGACCAACTCGCGTCCCGTGCCGTTGCGGCGCGCTTTCGGGTCGACGGCGAGGGTCAGAAGCTCGGCTTCGCCCGCGATGACGCGTCCCAGCAGGAAGCCTCGGTTCTCGTTCAGCAGAAAGGTGCCGGGACCGCGCATCAGATCCCGGAACTCGGCTTCGTTCCAAGGGCGTGGCGTGGTGAAAGAGGCGGCGTGCAGTTCGGCGAGAGCTTCGGCGCGCATCAGTCGAGGATCCTTGGCGGCGGATCGGAGGGCGGGGCGGCATCTGCGGCACGCAGGTAGAGCGGCGCGGGCCGTTCGCCGGCAACCACTTCGCGCTTCGCCGCGATGCGTGCGATCGCTTCGGCCGGCGAAAAAGCCGCAGGCGCGACAGCGGCGCCGATCCGTTGGGCGACCGCTTCGGCTGCGGAGCCGATGCACGTCAGCCCGGGTTCGGTCAGCCCTTCGGGCAGCGCGTCGAGATCGTGCAGATCGAGCGAAACGGGCCGGGCCATGCGGAATCCTTCGAGATAGACACGCTCGCGCGGGGCTGCGACCGCCGCAAGCACCGGGCCCTTACTACCGAACTGTGTGGCCTCGGTGATCGAGACGCCCAGAGCCGGGGCCCTCAGGCTCAGTGAAAGCCCGCGTGCGGCGGATACGGCGATACGGACGCCGGTGAAATTTCCCGGTCCGATCCCGACGCCGATTCGCGTCACGTCGCGCCAGCAAACGCCCGCCTCGGCGAGGAGTTCTTCCAGAAGCGGCACAAGCCGTTCCGCCTGACCACGTCCCATCTCTTCGTGGCGGGAAGCGAGGCAGTCTTCACCCGACAGCAAAGCGGCCGCGCAATGCGCGGCCGATGTGTCGAAGCCTAACGTCAGATCAGGCATTGACCGGACGCACCTCTGAAACCTCGGGGATGTAATGTCTGAGCAGGTTCTCGATCCCCATCTTGAGCGTCAGCGTCGACGACGGGCAGCCTGCGCAGGCGCCCTGCATGTGCAGGTAGACCACGCCTCGCTCGAAGCCGTGGAAGGTGATGTCGCCACCGTCCTGCGCCACGGCCGGGCGCACGCGGGTGTCGAGCAACTCCTTGATCTGCGAGACGATCGCACCGTCCTCGCCGTCATGCTCGGCATGGCCCGAGGGCGCAGCTTCGCCTTCGATCACCGGGGCGCCGGACTGGAAATGCTCCATGATCGCGCCGAGGATCGCCGGTTTCGCATGATCCCAGCTGGTCGTGTCATCCTTCGTCACGGTCACGAAATCCGAACCGAAGAACACTCCGGTCACGCCGGGTACTGCGAAAACGCGCTTGGCCAGCGGCGATTTGGCCGCCGTCTCGGCGGAGGGGAAATCAGCGGTGCCGGTCTCCAGCACGGTCTGGCCGGGCAGGAATTTCAGCGTCGCGGGGTTCGGGGTCGTCTCGGTCTGAATAAACATCGCGTGCCTCCTTGGCTTGCCGCTGATATGCGCCTTCCGACTGAATTAATCAAGTAATCGCGGCTATGCGCTAGATGATGCGCGGCGCGATCTCGGCGGGATCGGCCACCTCCGGGCGCCAGAATGCTTCCGCTTCCGGCCCGATCCGCGCGAGAGCGGCCCCGAAGTCACGATGATTGACATGGCGCCAGAGCGCAAAGGCGGTGGCCTCGATGGCGTTATCGGGGGTCAGGTTGTGATGTGGGCGCAACGCCTGCGCTTCGCGCGTCATCTCGGTCCGGCTGCCGAACGGCTGCGGCATCGACATCACATCCCAGTGATACAGGAAAATCGCACGTACCACCGCAGGCAGGCAATCGGCGAAGGCGATGGCCTCGACAGGGCGCAGCCGAGCACGGAAGGTCACGAAGACGCCCTCGATCGCCGTGTAGGTCATCTTGTCGGAATCGAGGCTCATCCGATCGCGCGCATCTGCGAGGAAAGAGGCGAACTCCTTCTGCGCATGCCGATAGGTCCAGGGCATCGGCATCGGTCAGGTGATCTGTTCGAGCTTTTCCTTCGACATCTCGCCCGGCACGATCGTCAACGGGCAGGGCAGCGTCCCCGCCTGCTTGACCATCTGCGTCACTAGCGGACCCGCGCCGCCCTTGCCGGAGCCCGCGCCGAGTACCAGAACGCCGATCTCGGGATGCTCGTCCATCACGGCGATGATCTCGGGCACCGGCTCGCCTTCGCGGATCACCAGTTCCGGCTCTACGCCCTGCCGGTCGCGCATCCATTTCGCGAAAACCTCGAAATGCGCCTCGATCCGCTCGCGGGCTTCGTCGCGCATGATCTCGGCTACGCCGATCCAATGCTGATACTCGTCGGGTGGAATCACCGAAAGGATGATCACGCCGCCGCCGGTATGGTTCGCGCGCATCGCCGCGAACCGCATCGCGTTGAGGCATTCGCGGGTATCGTCGAGCACAACCAGAAACTTGCGCATGGCTCCTCCGGGACGGGGTGTCTGCGGATCATCGCCCGGCGAGGGGCCTTTGGCAACCGCAGGGGTGTCGAGGCTCAAAGCGGCGAGCCTTGCGCCCAGTCCATATAGGCTTCGCGCGCCCGCTGTGTGCCCTTGCCGGGCGTGTAGCTGACATCGTCGAAGCCCGCGACCGGGGTGACCTTGGCGAAGTTGCCGGTCAGGAAGACCTCGTCGGCATTGCGGAAATCGTCGAGCGTCAGCACCGCTTCATGCACCGTCTCGCCGCCCTCGCGCAGAAGGCCCATGATCCGCTTGCGCGTGAGGCCTGCGAGGAAGGTGCCGTTCGGCATCGGCGTGAAATACTCGCCATCCTTTACCATCCAGACATTCGCGGTCGCGCTTTCGGCGACGTTACCCATGGCGTCCTGCACCAGCGCGTTGCCGAAGCCCTTGCGCTGCGCCTCGACCAGCATTCGGGCGTTGTTCGGATAGAGGCAGCCCGCCTTCGCGTCGGTGACGTTGTCGGCAAGAACGGGACGGCGGAACTGCGTCGTGGTCAGCGTCGTCGACTTGCCGGGGTCGGGCATTGCCACCTCTTCGAGGCACAGCGCGAATCCGGTTTCGCCGGGCTTCGGCGCGACGCCCAGATCCGAGCCCGCGATCGCCCAGTACATAGGGCGCACGTAGACAGCAGCACCCTTGTCATATTTCCGCAGCCCCTCGCGCGCGATTTCGACCATCTCCTCGGGTGCGATGGTCGGCGTGATCATCAGCGCCTCGGCGGAGCGGTTGGTGCGTGCGCAATGCAGGTCTAGATCGGGCACGACCCCGTCGAAAAGTCGCGCCCCGTCAAAGACCGAGCTGCCCTGCCAAAGCCCGTGATCGGCGGCGCGCATCACGGCGATATCGCCCTCGTGCCATGCGCCTTCGAACCATGTGCGGATGTTTTTGCCGAATGCCATCGGTGCCTCCTTCGTAACGGGCGCGATCCAACCATTGGCGTCCGGCGAAGTCCATACAGCCGATTGTATCGGTGTCAGGTGCCGTGAGGTCCGGTCACATCTCGTGATCTGGCGGCGTTAACCGCATCGCAACTGGAAGAGGCATAGGCTCGCGAAGGTTTCGTT
Organism: Thioclava nitratireducens; assembly: GCF_001940525.2. NCBI lineage: Bacteria > Pseudomonadati > Pseudomonadota > Alphaproteobacteria > Rhodobacterales > Paracoccaceae > Thioclava > Thioclava nitratireducens. The sequence continues at coordinate 3,767,497 of NZ_CP019437.1, read as the reverse complement.
TCTTCGGTGATGATCCACAGCAGGAGAATTGGCATGACCCAGGTCCGGCGCAGGCGCAAACGTCTCTTCGATCTGACACTGGCGATGCTCGCGCTACCCATGGTGGTGCCGCTGATCGCGCTGGTCTGGCTGGTCATCGCGATGGTGCAGGGGCGACCGTGGTTCCACGGGGGTGAGCGGATGCACAGTCCCACGCGTAGCTTCCGCATGTGGAAGTTTCGCACGATGGCGGCGGATCCCGGCGATTACGGCGTCTCCGGCGGACATAAAGCCGGACGGATTACGCCGCTTGGCCGGCTGTTGCGCCGCTGCCACGCGGATGAATTGCCGCAAATATGGAACGTGCTGCGCGGCGACATGAGCTTCGTCGGACCGCGCCCGCCGCTGCGCGAGGTGGTGGAGCGATTCCCCGCGCTTTACGCACAGGTGCTTACAAGTCCGCCGGGGATCACCGGGCTTGCGAGCGTGCAGTTCGCCGCGAAAGAGGCGCGGCTGATGGCATCGTGTCGTTCCGCGGAGGAGGCGCGGCGGATCTATGACCGCGTCTGCGTTCCACAGAAAGCGCGGCTTGATCTGCTGTACCAACGTCGGGCCTCGTGCTGGCTCGATCTCGCGCTGATCTGGCAAACCCTGCGCGGAGCGCGCGCATGAGTTCGGTGCTCACCGACAAGATCGCGACGCGGCTGATCGCATTGTCGCGCCCGCGAAAGGCGGCTGTCATCGCGGCGCTCGATGCGCTTCTGGCGATAGGATGCCTTGCCGCAGCAATGCATTTCGCAACCACGTCGCCGGGATGGAGCCTTGGGCTCCCTTCGCCGATCTTTCTGACGGTGGGGGGTATCGTCGCCGCATCAGTGAGCCTCGGCACCGGTCTTGCCCGCTTGCCCCTGAAGGACTTCGCAAGGGATGGGGCGGGGAAGGCATTGGGTGTCTCCTGCCTTCTGGTATTTGCCCTCTGGATCAGTCCTGGATGGCGAGGTGGCGCGATCGCATTCTTCTTCGGGGGCGCGTTCCTGTCTGGCCTCGTGGCTCAACGCTGGGCTCTTCTGGGGCTGACCGCAGTGCTGTATCGCCGCTCGTACGTCGTCTCGCGCATCGCAATCTACGGCGCGACCCCGGAGGGGCTCGCGCTGGCGCGGGCGTTGCGCGATCGATCCGGTTTCCTGACCTGCGCGTTTCTCGATGACAGCCCGGTTCTGCGCGGTGCGACCTTGGACGGGGTTCCGGTTCTCGGCCACGTGACGCGCGAGGCATTGATCCGCAAGTTCAACGTCGATCGCGTCGTTCTCGCCGACCCGCTCCTGCCCACGCCGCGCAAGGCCGCGCTGGCGCGAGACCTCTCGGCCCTCGGACTGCGCTGCGAGGCATTGCCGGATTTCGCGCTTCTGGTCGGTGGCGCCGATCTCGCCGCGCGGCTGCAGCCGGTGCGCTCCGAACGGTGGCTTGGTCGTTCCGAGATCACGGAAGACGATCCGCCCGACGCGGAGTTCTACTGCGGCAAAACCATGCTCATCTCGGGGGCGGGCGGTTCCATCGGGGCGGAGCTTTGCCACCAGATACTCGCCTGTCGTCCGGCGAAACTGGTCCTTCTCGAGCTATCGGAAAAGGCGCTCTTCACAATCCTCTCCGACCTGAGCCCGCTGGCGGAGCGCGCGGGCACCGAACTTGTCACGCGGCTCGGCTCTGCAGCGGATGCGGCGCTGGTGCATGAGATATTCGCGCGCGAAACGATCGACGTCGTATTCCACGCCGCCGCCTACAAACATGTCGTTCTGGTCGAGCAGAATCCCTTCTCGGGATGCGCGAATAACGTCGCCGCCACGGTCTGTCTCGCGCGCGCCGCCCGTGCCGCGAAAGTTACGCGTTTCGTGCTGATTTCGAGCGACAAGGCGATCGCGCCCCGCTCGGTCATGGGGGCGTCTAAACGAATGGCCGAATTGGTCGTGCAGGATCTTGCGCGCCGTGCGGGCGCGACCGTCTTCTCCATCGTGCGCTTCGGGAATGTGCTCGGCTCATCCGGGTCGGTCGTGCCGATATTCGAGCGACAGATCGCGCAGGGTGGGCCGATCACGCTCACCGATCCCGAGGCCACGCGTTACTTCATGACGATCGCCGAGGCCGCGCGGCTTGTGCTGATCGCAGGGCGTTGGGACGGCGCAGGACGGGTCTATGCACTCGACATGGGCGCGCCGATCCGGATCGGCGATCTCGCCCGGCAGATGGTCGAAGCGCGCGGGTTGCGCCTTCGCGGACCGGACTGTCCAGAAGGCGATATCGAGCTTTTGCCTATCGGCCTGCGTCCGGGCGAGAAATTGCATGAAGCTCCGGTGACCGGCGCGCGTAGCCAAGCGACCGCACATCCGAAGATTCGAGATGTCCCCGTCCCCCATCTCTCGAGACGCGAGACCGCCATGTTTCTGCGCTATCTCGACGCTGCCTTGGGGCAGCGTTGCGCGGCGCGGCTGGATGAGATCATCTCGCGTCTGCAACGGTTGGAGGGCGACGACCCTGCTTCGCCTGTCGTTCAGGTGCCCGGAGGGCCTGACGCTGATATTCAAAAAGCGCAGAATTTCGAGATCACGCCTCGCAGGCGAAGCGGAGCAATGGCAAGCCAGGTCACGCGCGCGATGAAGGAAAGTCGGAGCATCGCCCCGATGGAAAAGCGCAAGACCTCGCTTCCAACTCAGCTGCCGATGCCGCGCGCCCCGGCCGGGGGCCAGACCGTGTCAGCCGAAGGGATCGCGGGGATAGCCGACGGCGCTTAGATAGAGGCCCTGCGGCGGACAGACCGGACCGCATGCGGCGCGGTCGCGGGCGGCGAGCGCTTCGGCGACGCGCTCGGCCGGCCAGGAGCCAGCACCGACCCGCTCCAGCGTGCCGACGATCGAACGGACCTGATTGTGCAGGAAGCTGCGAGCGCGCAAATGAAACCGCACCTCGCGCCCATGTAGAATGTCATGTTCTTCGATCCGGATCTCGTCGAGCGTTTTGACCGGCGATTTCGATTGGCACATGGTCGAACGAAACGTCGTGAAATCATGGTGCCCGATCAGATGCGACGCGCCTTCGCGCATCGCCTCCACGTCCAGCGGGTTCTGCACGCGCCAGACCAGACCGCGGTCATGGGTCGTCGGCGCACGACGTTGCACGAGCCGGAACAGGTAGCGCCGCTCCTGCGCCGAGAACCGGGCGTGGAACTCGTCGTCGACCCGGGCGCAGGCGAGTATCGCCACCGGCGCGGGGCGGAGATGATAATTCAGCGCTTCCGAAAGTCGGAACGGGTCCCAATCCTTCTTCAGATCGGCATGGGCCACCTGCCCGGTCGCATGAACGCCCGCATCGGTGCGTCCCGCCGCGGCGATCGTGTGGGGGCCGGGTTCGAGCTTCGCCAAAGCGTCCTCGACCGCGCCTTGCACCGAAGGCTGATCGGCCTGACGTTGCCACCCGGCAAAGGGGCCCCCGTCATATTCGATTTTCAAGGCATATCTGGGCATGGGTCGCCCATAGCCCGAGTGCGCTGCGTTCCGCAATCCCTTCGCGCGCCCCTTCTTGCAACCTGGGAGTTCGGCGGACGGCACCGCTTTCCAGACCCGCGGCGGGGTTGCCGCCTTGGGACGAAGTTTCCGATTCACTGTATCATTCGGTCGCATTCCTCGCATGTCGGTTGACTCGAGAGCGCCGTAGCCCCTTCCCTAGTTTCTTCGTGCGCCCCGCGCGGAGAGAAGCCGTTGCGGCGAGGCCAGACATCTCAGCACGGTGCGAGGCCGCTTGCCCTTGTCGTGGCCCGGAGCTACCGATTGTCGGTCGGGCAGGGAAGGGCGCGGAAATGAGTTTGACGATCATGGCGGCGGTGCTGGGCGCGGCCTTTCTGCACGCCCTGTGGAACGCGCTGATCCGGCTTGGTGGCTCGAAAATCCGTGCGATGGTGATGCTGTCGATTGCCGAGGCGGTGATCGGCCTGGCGGTCGCCCTGTCGCGACCGCTGCCGGACAGTGCCGCGCTGGGCTGGATCCTCGCCGCGGGCGTCATCCATTTTGGCTACAAGTTCTTCCTCGCCCATGCCTATGAGCAGGGCGACCTGAGCCGGGTCTATCCGATCGCGCGTGGAACCGCGCCGATGATGGTGGCGGTCGTCTCCGCCGCCTTGGCGATCGACGCGATGAGCGGGCTCGAATATGCCGGGATCGCTGTGCTGGGCCTCGGCATCGCCTTGATGGCGCGCGGCGTGTTCACCGATGGCGAGAGTCGCCGTCTGCTGCCCTACGCGATGGGCTCGGCACTCGCGACTGCGACCTACACGCTGGTCGACGGGATGGGCGCGCGCATATCGGGCGAGCCGGTGGGCTACGTCGGGTGGATCATGGTGTTGGGTGGCGTGCTCTTCGCCTCAGGTATGCTGGCGCAGCGCGGCACCGCGATGCTGCGCGCCGTGCCGCGCGAATGGGGAATCGCGACGCTCGGGGCTGCGGCGTCTTACGGGGCTTACGCGATCTCGATCTGGGCGATGACCCGCGCGCCGATCGCGCTGGTCGCGACCCTGCGCGAGACCTCGATCCTGTTCGCGGTGCTGATCGGTTGGCTCGTTTTCGGCGAGAAGATGCGGGTTACGAAAGCGCTTGCCGCGCTGCTGATCGTCTCGGGCGTGGTGCTGACGCGGGTCTGAGTGCTCAGAACCGCGGCCGACCGTCGGCGTCGCAGCTTACGGGCATGGCCTCGTCCGAAGATCGCGCCACGAGGTACCCGTCCGTGATCTGCAGCGGCGTGAAGGGCGGTTCCTGGATCGCGGGTTGAATCTGGCGCACCACGTAACAGCCCCCGAAGCTCTCGGTCTTTCCGTCACGCGTCCGGGCGGTCACCGTCACCGCGAGAGTCGTGTAGATAGAGCCGGCCGCGCCTTCCGACGTCATGGGGCCGACCGTGACCGAGGCCTCCGCCGTGTCGGCGTAGCCTCTCGCGAAATCCGCATAATCGCCATCCTCTTCCGGATCGGCGTAATAGCTCCAGGCGCGGGCGTATTGATGCAGCGAGATCGCGTTATAGAGCGAGCGGACCAGCGCAGCGGGGGTGGAGCGGTCGTCGAGATAGTCCGGCGCGGCGATGGCCGACTGCGCCGAGAACACGACGGCAATGAGCGCGAAAGTGTGACGCATGAGGCCTCCTGAAAACTGTTGCCGCGGACCGCCGGAGCGGCCGTCGCAGGTCAACGCCGTTCAGGGACGATTTGTTGCACGATGCCGACGAGCAGCAGGTAGAACGAGGTCACGACCAGCCCCCAATGCGCCCAGCTCGCCGGGTCGAAATCGACCCATGCGGCCCAGCCCGCGAAGAAGGTCCACAGTAGCGCCACAGGCAGAGAGACCACGCGCCAGCGCTTCGTGCGCACGGGGTGGATGAATTTCAGCGGCAGGAACATCGCGATGGCAAGCGCCACGACCACCACGAGGATCGTCCAATAGCCGGGCTTCAGCGCGAACAGCACCAGCACAAGCATGTTCCACGCGCCCGGAAAACCCTGAAACGAGTTGTCCTTCGTCTTCATCCGGGTGTCGGAGAAATAGACCACGCTGCCATAGGTGATCGCGATGATCGCGAGCCAGCCCGTCCATCCCGGCAGCAGGCTCGACTGGAACAGCGCGAAGGCAGGGATGAATACATAGGTCAGGTAGTCGATGATCAGGTCCATCAGGACACCGTCATAGAGCGGAAAATTCGCCTTCACATCGTAGCGCCGCGCGAGCGGACCATCGATCCCGTCAACGAAGAACGCGGTGACGAGCCAAAGGAACATCATCGACCATTGGCCTTCCGCGGCCGCGAGGAGCGCGAGCATCGACAACACCGCGCCGGTGGCGGTCAGAAGGTGGACGAAAAGGGCTTTGATGCGGATATCCATTTGTCCGTGATGCCGGATTTGCGACGCAGGGGCAAGCGAACTTCAGGCGCGCGGATGGCTCTTGTCGTAGATTTCCATAAGTCGCGCCGCGTCGACGGCAGTGTAGATCTGGGTGGTGCCGAGGCTCGCATGGCCCAGCAGTTCCTGAATGGCGCGCAGATCGCCGCCAGCGGCCAGCAAATGCGTGGCAAAGCTGTGGCGCATCGCATGCGGCGTCGCGGTCGAAGGCAGGCCAAGCGACATGCGCGCCCGCTCCATCGCCTTGGAAATCATCCGCGGATTGAGCGGCTTTCCGCGTGCGCCGTAGAACAAGGGGGCGTCCGGCTCGGCCGGGTAGGGGCACAGGCGAATGTATTCGGCCACCGCCTCGCGGGCGGCGGGGACGACCGGGACCAGCCGTTCTTTGTCGCCCTTGCCGCGGATGCGCAGCACCTCGGGCAGCGGGTGGGCGTCGGCGCGCAGCGCGAGCGCCTCGGATATCCGCAGCCCGCAGCCATAAAGCAGCGTCAGCACGGCGGCATCGCGCGCGGCGATCCACGGCTCCATCGCTTGCGTGTCGACCTGTTCGATCATCTCGGCGGCGGCGTCTTCGTTCAGCGGTCGCGGCAGCTTGCGTTGATATTTCGGGCTGCGGGTCGAGAGGATATGGCTCGCGTCGAACCCGTCGCGATCGGCGAGCCAGCGGATGAAGCTTTTGACCGAGGACAGAGCGCGGGCGAGCGAGCGCGACGAGACCTCGCGCGACCGCTCATGCGCCATCCATGCCCGCATGTCGGAAGGGCCGAGCTGCGCGATCCGGGCGGTGCCGAGGCTCTCGCCATGATGATTTTGCAGAAATCCTAGGAAGCCCGCCACGTCGCGCCGATAGGCGGTGATCGTATGCTCGGACGCGTCGCGTAAACCGCGCAGATGGCTCAGCCACTCGGCGAGCGCGTCTAGCAGCCCTGCGGACGGCTCCGCCATCAATCCAGCCAGCGGCGCATCGTGCGTTCGAATACGCCTGCGAAGAAGGCCAGAAGATCGGTGCCCTGCGAGGGTTTGAACTGATGCGGATCCTCGGCGGCCATGACCAGCATGCCCGGCAGCCGGCCCTCGCCCAGATCGAGCTGCATCAGCGCCTCGGAGCGCACCCAGTTCGCGGCCTCGCCGAAGATCGCCTCGGAGCCGGGAACGGTCTGGCGCAGCACGACCTGTCGCGGCTGCCCGCCGCGCCCGCCGCGCATGTATTCGGTGATGAAGCCGGGTTCGGCCACGCAAAGCACCTCGCCCAGCTGGCGAAGTGCCGGGTCGTCCTCGTTCTGGTGGCTCTCGAGCACCAGGCGCACCGCATCGACGCGCAGGATCTCGGCCACTTCGGAAGCCAAATTCGACAGGAAGGACTGAAAGTCATGCGGGTCGAGCATCCGCAGAACCGCGCGGTGAATCTGGTTGGTACCTGCGAGGTTCTCATAGGCGGCGGCGATGACAGACCGGTGGGTGTCTTCCAGCCGGTCGAGCCGCGCCTCCAGCCGGGACATGGCCGCGCCGCGCAGATCGACGATATTGCCGCCCATCGCCGCTTCGTTCGCGGCGATCAGCGCCCGCATCAGGTCGCGGTCCTCGAGAATCACGTCAGGGTCGGAAATGATCTTGTCGCGGAGTTGCTCCACGAGGGCCGGTTCGGTCATGCCTGTCTCGTCGCTCATCGATGCGTCATTTTTTCCGAGCATACACGATGCGCATCGCGACGCAGTCCAAAAATCGGCCCCCGCGACGAAAAAGGCCCGCCGGATAGGCGGGCCTGTGCCGTTTCGGACGTACGCCGGAAGATCAGATCTTCTGGCCGGTCGCTTCCCAATCCTTGAGGAACTGGGCCAGACCCTTGTCGGTCAGCGGATGGTTCGCCATCGACTTGATAACCGCCGGCGGGGCGGTGATCACGTCGGCGCCGATGCGCGCGGCGTCGCTGATGTGGTTCACCGAGCGGATCGAGGCGGCGAGGATCTGGGTCGAGAAATCGTAGTTGTCATAGACCGTGCGGATGTCTTCGATCAGATCCATCCCGTCGAGGTTGATGTCGTCGAGGCGGCCGATGAAGGGCGAGATGAAGGTCGCGCCCGCCTTCGCGGCGAGGATCGCCTGCGCGGTCGAGAAGCACAGCGTGACATTGACCATGTGGCCTTCGGATGCGAAAGCCTTGCAAGCGGTCAGGCCCTCCCAGGTCAGCGGCACCTTGATCGCGATATTGGGGGCGATCTTGGCGAGCTTCATACCTTCTTCGATCATGTCCTTGGCTTCGGTGGCCACGACTTCGGCCGAGACCGGCCCGTGGACCATGTCGCAGATTTCCTTGGTGACTTCGAGAATGTTGCGGCCCGATTTCAGGATCAGCGACGGGTTGGTGGTCACGCCATCGACCATACCCAGATCGTTGAGTTCCTTGATCGCGGCGGTGTCAGCGGTATCGACGAAGAATTTCATGGCAGCTCTCCTTGGCGGCAGTCGCGAGCGTGTTAGCGCAAAAGCGGCGAGGGTGAAAGAGGTCGCAACGCCAGAGGGGCTCAGCCCCGCGGCTTCGCCGCTCCCGGGAATATTTAGTGCAGTTGGAAGGCATGGCGATGTCTGAACCCGGTTGGTTCGAAGAGGGCGCGCGGGTCGCGGTGCTGACAGCGGAGCCGATCGGGCGGCCGCTCGATTACCGCGCGCCGGAGGGCGGCTGCTACAACGGCGCTTTCGTCGAGGTGCCGCTGGGGCCGCGCAAGGTGCTGGGTGTGGTCTGGGGGGCGGGCGAGGGCGGTTTCGACGCGGCCAAGCTGCGCGCGGTGAACCGGGTCTTCGACGTGCCGCCGATGCGCGACGAACTGCGCATCTTTCTCGAGCGGATGGCGGAGTACACGATGACGCCCCTGCCGCAGGTTTTGCGCCTCGCGACGCGGGCGCCGGGCTTGGGCGATCCGCCGGGGATGCGCAAGATCTACCGCTTGGGCGATCGTGAGCCGTCGCGGATGACCGATGCGCGGGCGCGGGTGCTCGAGGTGCTGGAAGAGCATGGCGGCGCGGGGTTTTACCTGAGCGAGTTGGCGCATCTGGCGGGGGTGACGACGCAGGTGGTGAAAGGGCTGGTGAAGACTGGTGCGCTGATCGAGGCGGAGGTCCCGCGCGATCAGCCCTTCCCGCGGCTCGATCCGGCGCGGCCCGGCAAGGCGCTGTCGGAGGCGCAGGCCGCCGCGGCGGAGGCGTTGCGGGCAGGCTCCGGGGCATATTCGACGACGCTGCTTAAGGGCGTGACCGGATCGGGCAAGACGGAGGTTTATCTCGAGGCCGTCGCGGAATGTCTGCGCAAGGGGCGGCAGGCCTTGGTGCTGTTGCCCGAGATCGCTCTGAGTTCCGAGTTCCTTTCGCGGGTCGAGGCGCGGTTCGGCGCGCGCCCCGGCGAGTGGCATTCCGGCGTCACGCAGAGCGAGCGGCGCAGGCTGTGGAAGGCCTGCGGTGCGGGCGAGGTGCAGCTTGTCGTCGGCGCACGCTCGGCGCTGTTCCTGCCGTTTCGCGATCTGGGGCTGATCGTCGTCGATGAGGAGCATGACAGCTCCTACAAGCAGGAGGAGGGCGTTCTCTATAATGCGCGCGACATGGCGGTGCTGCGCGCCTCGGGTTGTTCGGCGCAGGTGGTGCTGGCCTCGGCGACGCCCAGTCTCGAGACATGGGCGAACGCGGAGGCGGGGAAGTATCAGCGGCTTGATCTGGGCGCACGGTTCGGCACGGCGGAACTGCCCGAGATGGGCACGATCGACATGCGTGACGAGGCGATCGAGAGCGCGCATTGGATCGGGCCGACGCTGGTGAAGGAGGTGCTGGCGCGGGTGGCCGAGGGGCAGCAGGCGATGCTGTTTCTCAACCGTCGCGGCTATGCGCCGGTCACGATCTGTCGGGCCTGCGGGCATCAGATCGGCTGCGATCATTGCGACGCGCGGATGGTCGAGCACCGTTTCCTGAAGCGCCTCGTCTGCCACCAATGCGGCGAGACGAAGCCGATCCCGGTGAAATGCCCGAGTTGCGAAGTGGAAGGGAAGCTCGCGCCGGTCGGGCCGGGGGTCGAGCGGCTGGCCGAGGAGGTTGCGGAGCGCTTCCCCGACGCGCGCCTGGCGGTGCTGTCTTCCGACCTGTTCGGTTCAGCCCGCGCGCTGAAGGAGAAGATCGCCGAGATCGCACAGGGCGAGGCGGATATCATCATCGGCACCCAGATCGTGGCGAAGGGGCATAACTTCCCACGGCTGACCTTGGTGGGCGTGATCGACGCCGATCTGGGCCTGCAAGGCTCGGACCTGCGCGCGGCGGAGAAGACATTCCAACTGATGCGGCAGGTGGCGGGCCGGGCGGGCCGCGCCGAGGAGAAGGGCGCGGCGCTGTTGCAGACCTATCAGCCCGAGCACCCGGTGATCCGGGCGATTCTGGGTGGCGACGAGGAGGCGTTCTGGGCGCAGGAGGCGGCCGCGCGGCAGGCGCAGGGCGTACCGCCTTACGGGCGGATGGCCGGGATCATCCTGTCGGGGCCGGACCTGCAGCCGCTTTTCGAGATCGGCAATCACCTGGCGCGCAACGACGCCGCGCTGCGCCGGATCGGCGCGCAGGTCTTCGGGCCCGCGCCTGCGCCGATCGCGCGGGTGCGCGGGCGGCATCGGGTGCGGATGCTGGTGAAGGCAGAGAAAAGCGCGCCGCTGCAGGGCGCGCTCAAGGCTTGGCTCAAGGGGCTGAAGCTGCCGACGAATGTGCGGCTCGCAGTCGATATCGATCCGCAGAGCTTCCTTTGAGGGCGCCTAGCGGCTGCCTCTTCCCTTCGCCGGTGGTTTCTGGAAGCTCCGCCACTGACTTCGTTAGCGGTTCGCTCCGGGAACCCATAACACATCATCCTTGCCATCGTCATTCGCGATCCGGGCTGCGACGAAGAACCAGTCGGACAGGCGGTTTAGATATTTCACTGCCCATTCGTTGACGCCTTCGATCGCGGCGAGGGACACGGCTTCGCGCTCGGCACGACGCGCGACGGTGCGCGACATGTGAAGGTGCGCCGCGAGCGCCGTGCCGCCCGGCAGGATGAAGCTGCGCAGCGGCTCGAGCTTCTTGTTCATCGCGTCGATCTCGGTCTCGAGCCGGGTCACCTGGGACTCGACCATGCGCAGGACCGGGTAGCCCGCCTCGTCGTCATGTTCCATGTCCGGGCGCGCCAGATCGGCGCCCAGATCGAAGAGGTCGTTCTGGATCACGGAAAGCTGCTTTTGCAGCGCCTCGTCGGCATGCAGGCGCGCGATACCCACGGTCGCGTTCAGCTCGTCCACCGTGCCATAGGCGGTCACGCGCGCGGAATGTTTGGCGACGCGCACCCCGTTCGAGAGCGCGGTTTCCCCGGCGTCGCCGGTGCGCGTGTAGATGCGATTGAGAACGACCATCAGCCACCCTTTCTGAGATAAACGAACAACAGGATCAGCGCGATCGCGACCGCCTGGGCGGCAATGCGCAACCGCATCAGCTTGTTGGCATGTTTCTTGTTGAAATCGCCCCCGCGTCCGAAGCCCGCGATGCCGATCATCAAGATCACCAGAACCGCCAGACTTGCCACGGCGACGATGTAGAATAACGGGTCGTTGCGCATGTAGTCTCTCTCCCTCTGGGCTCAAGACATAGCTGGAGATCACGAAAATGCGAAAGGATTTTCAGCCCTTGGCCAGCACCCAGTCGAGCATCCGGTCCGGCAGGAAGCGGCGCACGACACTGATCGTCTTCGTGGGCGTGGTGATCTTGTAGCGCGGCTTCGGGTTCGGGGCCTCGAGCGCCTTGAGGATCGCCTTCGTCACCTCGGAGGGCGGCAGTTCGAACGTGTCGGGCTTGCCGCGGCTTTGGTAGAGACGCTTTAGCAAGCTGCCCTCGTATTGCGCGCGGCGGGCGGAGTTCTTCCAATCCACCCATTTCTCGAAAGGCGGGATCGAATTGACCCGGATTTTCGAGGTGATAGGACCCGGCTGGATCAGCACGATCTTGATATCCGTATCTGCCATCTCGAGCCGCATCACGTCGGTCAGCCCTTCCAGCGCGAATTTCGTCGAGGCGTAGGCTGCGCGCCATTTCAGACCGACGAAGCCCAGCACCGAGGAGCATTGCAGGATGCGTCCTTCGCCGTTGTCGCCCTGTGCGCGCATCACCTTGATCGCGCGGGTCGTCAGGTCGTGCAGGCCAAACAGGTTGGTCTCGAAAATCTCGCGCAGCGCGCCGGGCGGAATGTCCTCGGCAGCGCCGGGGCAGGCGAAGGCGGCGTTGTTGTAGAGCGCATCAAGCCGGCCATGCCCGCGCGCGAGCGCCTCGTTGAAGCCAGCCTCGATGCTTTCGGGATCGGCCACGTCGAGTTGGAACGAGACCAAGCCCTCGGAGCGCAGACGTTCGCAATCCTCTTCGCGGCGGCAGGTGGCGAAGACTTTCCAGCCCGCGGCCTTCAGCCCGTGGGCCGCGTCGTAGCCGATGCCCGAGGAGCATCCGGTGATCAGAATCGTCTTGGCCATGCGCGCGCCTTCCCTCTGATCCGGCGAGGCAAAGAAAAACCCGCCGGAGATATGCCTCCGGCGGGAATATTTTGACCCGGGTGGAAAAACAAGATTTTAGCGGTGCACCGCCTGTGAAAGCTCAGTTCGCCGGGCGCAGATATTTCTTCGAGACCCAGCCTTCGGTGCCGCCGCCTTCGATCTTCACATGCGCCCAACCTCCGCTCTCGGCCACAACGAGCACTTGATCGCCTTTGCGGACGCTGTCGATCGCGGCATTGCTGGTCGAGGGGCCCGAGCGCACGTTGAGGGCATTGGCCGAGACGCTCCAGAGCGTGCCGCCGTCGACTTCCGGCGCAGCGGTCTTGCGATGTTCCGGCGAGGGTTTGAGCTCAGGGCCCGGCATCCGCGTTTTCGGCGTAATGCGCGTGATCAGCGACGCCTTCTCGATTTTCGGCGTATCGGTCGGCGATGTGGCGGCCGCCTTCGCGACAATTTGAGGCGCTTCGCTGGCCGAAAGTTCTTGACTGTCGGTCGCGGCGCGTGACACCTGTACCGTGTCATTTGACGTAGCCGCAGAGGCCTGTTCGACGTCCCCGGGGACGTCGCGACCGGCGATGGCCATAACGGCGTAAATACCCGCCAAAGTGGTCAGCAACAACTTACCCATGTTCAACCCCCTGATTCCGAATTGGCAGCTGGGGAATCATTGAAATGTTAACACGATTCCGCCTGCTCTACGTCGGTGAAATTCCGCCGACGGGGGAAAAGTTCCTTGGAAAATCTTATTCCTGCTTTTCCCGCTGGACCGGGATCGGGCTCGGCTTTAGTAAATCGGCATGAGCAGTGACGAAGAAAATCCCCTCTCCACCAGTTCCGAACCGCTGAGCCGCGCGATTGGCGAGCGCTATCTGACCTATGCGCTCTCGACGATCATGCACCGGGCGCTGCCCGATGCGCGCGACGGGTTGAAGCCGGTGCATCGGCGCATCCTCTTCGCGATGCGCGAACTGAAGCTGTCGCCCACCGGCGGCTTTCGGAAATCCGCGAAGATCTCGGGTGACGTGATGGGGAACTACCACCCCCATGGCGACGCCGCGATCTACGACGCGATGGCGCGTCTCGCGCAGGATTTCGCGATGCGCTACAAGCTCGTCGACGGGCAGGGCAACTTCGGCAATATCGACGGCGATAACCCGGCAGCCTCGCGTTACACCGAGGCACGTCTGGCCTCACCGTCCGAGTCGCTTCTGGAAGGTCTGGCCGAGAACGCGGTCGATTACCGCCCGAACTACGACGGTACGCTGACCGAGCCGGTCGTGCTGCCCGCCGCCTTTCCGAACCTGCTGGCCAATGGCGCGAGCGGCATCGCGGTCGGCATGGCGACGAACATCCCCCCGCATAACCTCGGTGAGTTGGTCGAGGCGCTCTTGGAGATGATCAAGCGCCCCGCCATCACTGATGACGAGCTGGTCGAGCATATCCCCGGCCCCGACTTCCCGACCGGCGGCGTGCTGGTCGAGCCGCCCGAGAATATCCGCGACGCCTATCGCACCGGGCGCGGTGCATTCCGTCTGCGGGCGCGCTGGGAGAAAGAGGATCTCGGCCGCGGTCAGTGGCAGATCGTCGTCACCGAGATTCCGTATCAGGTGCAGAAATCGAAGCTGATCGAGCGTCTGGCCGAGGTCATCCAGACCCGCAAAGTGCCCGCGCTGGCCGATGTGCGCGACGAGAGTGCCGACGATATCCGCATCGTGCTGGAGCCGAAATCGCGCACCGTCGAGCCCGAGATGCTGATGGGGATGCTGTTCAAGAACTCCGATCTTGAGGTCCGCTTCTCTCTCAACATGAACGTGCTGATCGACGGGCGGGTGCCGAAGGTCTGCTCGCTCAAGGAGGTGCTGCGCGCCTTCCTCGATCACCGGCGCGAGGTGCTGCTGCGCCGTTCGCAGCATCGGATGGACAAGATCGACGCGCGTCTGGAAGTGCTCGAAGGCTACATTATCGCCTTCCTGAACCTCGACCGGGTGATCGAGATCATTCGCTACGAGGACGAACCCAAAGCGATGCTGATGGCCGAGTTCGAACTGTCGGACGTGCAGGCCGAAGCGATCCTAAACATGCGCCTGCGCAGTCTGCGCAAGCTCGAGGAGATGGAACTCAAGCGCGAGCGTGATGCACTGATCGAAGAGCGCTCGGGACTGGAAGACCTTCTCGCCTCCGAAAAGCTGCAATGGAAGACGATCGGCGGTGAGCTGAAAGAGATCGACAAGAAATTCGGCCGCAACGCCGAGGGCGGCGCGCGACGCACCGGCTTCGCCGAGGCTGGTGAGGTCGAGGAAGTGCCGATCGAGGCGATGATCGAACGCGAACCGATTACCGTGATCCTGTCGAAGATGGGCTGGATCCGGGCGATGAAGGGCCACAACGCGCTAGACGCCGAGGTGAAGTTCAAGGATGGCGACGGGCCGATGTTCGCCATGCATGCCGAGACCACGGACCGGATCGTCGCGATGGGCTCCAACGGGCGCGCCTATACCGTGCTGGGGGCGAATCTGCCCGGCGGGCGCGGCATGGGGGAGCCACTGCGGCTGATGGTCGACCTGCCCAACGAGGCGGAGGTGACGCATCTGCTGCTGCCGAAGGCGGGCGAGAAATACCTTCTAGCCTCCTCGGATGGCGACGGGTTCGTCTGCCCGGGCGAAGAGCTCGTGGCGCAGACCAAATCGGGCAAGCAGGTTCTGAACATGAAGGGGGCGGCGAAAACCACCGTCTGCTCGAAGATCGACGGCGACACGGTCGCTTGCGTCGGTCAGAACCGCAAGCTGCTGGTCTTCCCGCTGGAAGAGCTGCCCGAAATGGCGCGCGGCAAGGGCGTCCGTTTGCAGAAATACAAGGACGGGGGGCTGAGCGACGCCAAGACCTTCACCCTGGCCGATGGTCTGAGCTGGAAGGATCCGGCGGGCCGCACGCGGACCGAGACCGACCTCGCCGAATGGACCGGAAAGCGCGCCTCGGCGGGCCGCATGGCCCCGCGTGGCTTCCCGCGGGACAACAGGTTCACCTGAGGCTTTGCCTGAGGGATCGTCCGGGCAGGCCCGGGCGATCCGGCAGGGGGCGCTGCCCCCTCTTGCCCTGTCGGGCAATTCACCCCCGGGATATTTTCGCCAAGGCGAAGCATGAGTGTTCGCTCTCGCCCGTCACGCGCGCTTTACCGTCAGCCAGATGCCGCCCTTTGGGCGTGTCGTCAGGATCATCTCCGGCACAGGCTCGCGCCCCGGAACGGCGGTGAAGCGGAACCGGGCGAGGAGCGTGGCGAGGATGATCTGTGCTTCCTGCATCGCGAAGCCCGCGCCGATGCAAATCCGCGGCCCGGCCCCGAAGGGCAGGAAGGCGAAGCGGTCATGCGTCGGATCGGCGAAACGATCCGGGCGGAAGGCATGCGGGTCGTCCCACAGCGCGTGGTGACGGTGGAGCGCGTAGATCGGCAGCATCACCGTGTCGCCTGCGCGCACCTCGCGCCCCAGAAGCGTGTCGGGTTTGCGCGCCGTGCGCGACAGGAAGCCCGCAGGCGGGTAGAGGCGCAGGCTTTCGTTCACGATCTGCGCGACGAGGGGCATCTTTGGCAGGTCATCGACGGTCGCCGCATGCGCGCCGAGCGCGGCCTGCGCCTCGCTGCGGGCGGCCTCCTGCACCGCCGGGTCGAAGGCGCAGAGATAGAGCGCCCAGGCGAGCGTCAGGGCGGTGGTCTCATGGCCTGCGACAATGAAGGTCAGCAGGTTGTCGCGTAGCTCGGCCGGGCTCATCTCGCGGCCGGTTTCGGGGTCCTGCGCGCCGTCGAGCAGGTCCAGAAGGTCGGGCACCGCCTTCGCCTCGCTCGCGCGCCGGGCCTCGATCGCGCTGTCCGCATGGCGCTTGAGGTCGCGCACGACGCCCGAGGAGATCACCCGATGCGGGCGCGGCACCCAGGCGGGCAGGGCGAAAAGATCCAGAAGCGAGACCTTTGCCGTCTGCGCGATATAGGCGTCGATCGCCCGATGGATCGCGGCTCGGTCGAAGCCCTCGTCGCCCGAGAAGGTCACGTCCGAGATCACCTCGAAGGTCGCGGCCACCATTTCCTGATGCAGGTCCACCGCGCGACCGGTATCGGCGGCGGTGCTGATGCGCGCGGCAGAGGCCTCCGCTGCGGCCCCCATGACGGGGGCGAGCGCCTCCATGTTGCGCGCGGCGAAGACCGGAGAGGCGGCGCGGCGCTGCCAGCGCCATTCGGCCCCTTCGGCGACGAATAGCCCTTCCCCTACGGCAGGGCCGAGAATGAGCTTGGTCACCACCGATTTCGGATAATCCTCGACGCGCGTCTTGAGGATGTGACGCAGGCTGTCAGGGTCCATCACCATATGCCAGCGCGCGCCTGTATTGCCCGAGATGATCGGTGCATGGGTGGCCAGTTCCGGTATTATTTCCAACAGGTTGCGCCGCGCAGCCCGGAAGCTCGCGAGAATCCCCAGCGGGTGCTCGGCAAGCGGTGCGCGGGCGGGAAGGCGGTGGGTGTCGTCTGTCGCAGCGTAATCCATGACGGGATGGTAGTGCGGAGCGGGTCGCTGCCCAAGCGAAACCGCGAACACAGACAGGGGAAACCCTGCATTCCGGGCTTGATTTTTCCCCGCCAGGGCAATAGGTAGCGCGCGATATTGACTCGGGCTCGCTGCTAGCGGCCCCCTAACCAGAGGCGCCCCGCGAGATGGCAAAGGAAAAGTTTGAACGTAACAAACCGCACGTCAACATCGGCACGATTGGCCACGTTGACCACGGCAAGACGACGCTGACGGCTGCGATCACGAAGTATTTCGGTGATTTCCGCGCGTATGACCAGATCGACGGCGCGCCGGAAGAGAAAGCCCGCGGCATCACGATCTCGACCGCGCACGTGGAGTACGAGACCGAGTCGCGTCACTACGCGCACGTCGACTGCCCCGGCCACGCCGACTACGTGAAGAACATGATCACGGGTGCCGCGCAGATGGACGGCGCGATCCTGGTCGTGAACGCAGCTGACGGCCCGATGCCGCAGACGCGCGAGCACATCCTGCTCGGCCGTCAGGTCGGCATCCCGGCGATGGTCGTGTACCTGAACAAGGTTGACCAGGTCGACGACGAGGAGCTGCTCGAGCTCGTGGAAATGGAAGTTCGTGAACTTCTGTCGTCCTACGACTTCCCCGGCGACGATATCCCGATCATCAAGGGTTCGGCTCTGGCCGCGATGGAAGGCCGTGATCCGGAAATCGGCGAGAACTCGATCCGTGCTCTGATGGAAGCTATCGACAGCTACATCCCGACGCCGGAGCGCGCCGTGGACCAGCCCTTCCTGATGCCGATCGAAGACGTGTTCTCGATCTCGGGTCGTGGTACGGTTGTGACCGGCCGCGTCGAGCGTGGCGTGATCAACGTCGGCGACGAACTGGAAATCGTGGGCATCCGCGACACCTCGAAGACGACCTGCACGGGCGTCGAGATGTTCCGCAAGCTGCTGGACCGTGGTGAAGCTGGCGACAACATCGGCGCGCTGCTGCGCGGCATCGACCGTGACGGCGTCGAGCGTGGTCAGGTTCTGTGCAAGCCGGGTTCGGTGAAGCCGCACACGAAGTTCGAAGCTGAAGCCTACATCCTCACCAAAGAGGAAGGTGGCCGTCACACCCCGTTCTTCGCGAACTACCGTCCGCAGTTCTACTTCCGCACGACGGACGTGACCGGCACCGTGACGCTGCCCGAGGGCACCGAGATGGTGATGCCGGGCGACAATCTGAAGTTCGAAGTCGAACTGATCGCTCCGATCGCGATGGAAGACGGTCTGCGCTTCGCAATCCGCGAAGGCGGCCGCACCGTCGGCGCCGGCGTGGTGTCGAAAATCATCGAGTGATCTTCGGATCATTTGGACTTGCGAAGGGCCGCCCGCTTGGGCGGCCCTTTTACTTTGCGTGAAAGGCGCGGTGCCGGTGGTCGCAATCGCGGGTGTCTCGCGCTAGATCTTCTGCGGATTGGGGGCGTGGGAGGATGCAAGACATGGTGGAGACGAACGGTGCGCGTGAGCGGCACTGGGACGTGGACGGGCTACGGATCGCCGGGCTCGAATGGGGCCCCGAGGAGGGGCTGCCGGTCTTGGCGCTGCATGGTTGGATGGATCATGCAGCAAGCTTTGCCGAGCTCGCGCCGCGGCTGAATGGCTGCCATGTCGTCGCGCTCGATTTGAGCGGGCAGGGGCTGAGCGGGCATCGCGCGGCCCATGCGAGCTACAATATCTGGGACGACTTGCCGCAGATCCTGCGGGTGCTCGACGCTCTGGGCTGGAAGGAGTGCGTGCTGCTGGGCCATTCGCGCGGCGCCAATATCTCGGCGTTGCTGGCGGCGGCGATGCCGGAGCGGGTGCGGGGTTTCATCGCGCTCGATTCGCTGGCCCCCGAGCCGGTGGCGCAGGATTTCGTCACAACTCTGCGCGCCTATCTGACCGAAGTGCCAACGCAGGCGGCGCGACCTCCGCGCCGTTTCCCGACGCGCGAGGCCTATATCGCGCGCCGCGCGGGGCAGGGCAATGCGCGCGCGGTGGCCGAGGCGCTGGCGGAGCGTGCGCTGGAAGACGGCCCGGAGGGCTGGCATCTGCGCGGCGACCGGCGGCTGTTCGCAAGCTCTGCAGCGAAACTCGATCGCGACGATGTGGAGGCGGTGCTGCGGGCGATCCGGGCACCGGTGCTCAATATCTGGGCTGCGGACGGGATCCGGGCGCGGCGCGAGGGCACGGCGGAGCTGGCGCGATGGGGGGCCGAGCTGATCGCCGATTATGAGAGCGTGGAGATCGCAGGCGACCACCATTTCCACCTCGACCCTGACGCGGCGGAGCAGATCGCGAAGGCGATGACGGAGTGGCGCGCGCGCAAGCTGTGACCGGACGGCTGGCGCGGACCCGTCGCTTGCGCTAGACTGGACGAGCACGCAATGGAGGCGCCGATGGACAAGACCCTTTTCTGATCCCGTTTCCCTGAAACTCTGATCGAGAGAGGTCTCTCCATGTCTGCCCATCCGCTGCCGCGGCGCTTTCCTGCGCCCGATACCCGCAATCCTGTACTGCTGCCCGATGGCATGCCGCATGAACCCACCGTGTTCCTGCAGGCGGTGATCGATCATCCCAATATCGAGGTCGGGCGCTATGCTTATTACAGTCCTCTCGTTCCCGTGCCGGACGCGGCGGCGGAGCTGGCGCCGTATCTGTTTCCCGGCTGCCCCGAGCGGCTGGTGATCGGCCCCTTCGCGCAGATCGCTCATGGGGTGCGCTTCATCACCGCCTCCGCAAATCACCCGATGGGCGGGATTACGACCTATCCGTTCCGGATTTTCGACATGGAGACAGCGGGGAAATATCTCGAGGAGAACGCCGCGACTGGGGACACTGTCATCGGGCCGGATGTCTGGCTTGGCTTCAACGCGATGGTGATGCCCGGCGTGACGATCGGCGCGGGGGCGATCGCGGCGGCTGGCTCGGTTGTGGCGCAGGACGTGCCGCCCTTCGCCATCGTTGCTGGCAATCCGGCGCGCGTGGTGCGGTCCCTGTTCAACCCCGATGAGATTGCACAATTGCTCGAACTGGCGTGGTGGGGCTGGCCGGTGGAGGCCATACAGGCCGCGCTTCCGGCACTGGAAGCAGGCGATGTCGCCGCACTGGCCAGACACGCACCCTAAGCGAGAGGCTTGCCGCTGCGCGCAACGACGCTAGGCTCTGGGCAACGCTACGATTTCGCCCGGAGCCCGGATGACCAACAGCCCGATCCTCTTCTCGCATATCCTCTCGGGCGCGCCCGATCCTGACGGGCCTGCCGATATCGTCGAGGCGCTACGGGACGAACGGCTCGCCTGGGCGCATCTGGACGGGACGCACCCGCGGGCGCAGCGCTGGATTCGCGAGGAGCTGGATTACCTCGACCCGCAGGCGGTGGAGGCGTTGCTCGATGTCGATACGCGCCCGCGCATGAGCCAGATCGGCGAGGGGCTTCTGGTGATCCTGCGCGCGATCAACTTCAACGAGGGCGAAGACCCCGAGGATATGGTCTCGCTGCGGATGTATCTCGACCGGCAGCGCATCCTGACGATCTCGCGCAAGCGCGTGCGCGCGATCGAGCACATGAACGTAGCGATCCGCGACGGCCAAGGGCCCAGCGACGCGGGCAGCTTCCTCGTGCAACTCACCGAGGATATCGTCGGCAATATCGGAGTGTTCCAGAGCGAATTGGACGAACGCGCCGAAACGCTAGAGGATCAGGTCTATGGCGGGCACGCCGATCATATGCGCCGCGACGTTCTGGACCTGCGGCTGCAGGTGATCGCGGCGCGGCGTTACCTCGCGCCGCAACGCGAAGCCCTGATCCGTCTGACGCAGGCGGAAAGCCCGATCATCGACGAGGTTACGCGGCGCGAGATCGAGGAAGAAGCGTTGAAGATGACGCGGATTTCGGAAGATATGGACGAGCTGCGCGATCAGGCGCAGGTGCTCCGCGAGGAACTCTCGAGCCAGCTGTCGGATCGGGTGAACCGCAACACCTTCGTGCTGTCGGTGGTCTCCACGATCTTCCTGCCCCTCGGGTTTCTCACCGGACTGTTCGGGGTCAACATCGGCGGGATGCCGGGGCTGAATTCCGACAATGCGTTCAATTATCTGGTGATCGTCTGCGTGGTGATCGTCGCCGTGCAGTTGATGGTCATGGGCCTCCTGCGCCTCTATTCGAAGCGCAGGAAGCGGTAATTCACGCGATCAGGCGGCGTCGCGCATGTGGCGACCTTCCTGCACCTCCTCGATGATCTTTGCGACGAAATCGTCGAGATCCTTCGGGTTGCGCGAGGTGACGACGCCATTGTCGGAAACCACGGATTCGTTGACCCATTCGCCACCGGCGTTTTCGACATCGGTGCGCACCGAGTGATACGAGGTCATCTTGCGCCCCTTGGCGATCCCGGTTTCGATCAGAAGCCAAGGTGCGTGGCAGACCGCGGCTACAACCTTCCCCTGGTCATAGAAATTGCGCAGCAGGTCCAGCGCGCTTTTCTCGACACGAAGAAGGTCGGGGTTGATCTGACCGCCGGGTAGAACGATCGCATCGTAATTCGACGCGTCGACATCGGAGATCTTGCGCTGCACCGAAACGGTTTCGCCCCAGTCGGTTTCGTCCCAACCGCGGATATCTTCGCCGTCGAGCGAGGCGATGTCGATCTGCGCGCCTGCTTCGATCAGCTTGTCGCGCGGAACGGTCAATTCGGCCTGCTCGAAACCATCGGTGGCCATGATCAGAATGCGGGCTTCGGTAATCTTGGGCATATGCTTTCCTTTCCAGAGGCGCAGCTTGCGCGGGTTCGGAGGAAAAACGATCTGTGCTCGGCTTGCGTTCCACGGCGATTTCTTCGGCGGGGAAATGCGAGATCGATGGAAAGGTACTTGATTTCGGTCGCGCGAGACTTTAGCACCCACGCCACGGCCTAGGGGTATAGCTCAGTTGGTAGAGCATCGGTCTCCAAAACCGAGGGTCGCGGGTTCGAGTCCCTCTGCCCCTGCCAGCCGTTTCCTGAAAATTTACGTTCGTTCGCGTAACGTTCCGAAAGATGGCGTCACCTGACGCCGATTTCGGACGCTATCGCGAGGAATCGTTGTGCTGGGCAGAATTTTCCGGGTCTTTCATCGATATGCCGACGCGAATCTCCGAATCTCTCGGACTGTGGGCGGTTTAGGCGCGCGCGCGGAAGCTTGGGGCCTGCATGTCACGCGATATGAGTATAGCGGAAACCGTCTTCGGCTGGAGGGGCGAATCGCCGCTCCGGAGCTGGTCTTGCGGTTGGACAGCGTGACGCAACGATGCGCCCTTGAACCCGACGTTTCAGGGGTGGCGAAATTCGCCTTCGATCTGCCGTTTTGGCCCGGTCGGGTAGAACTGGCCATTCCCGGTAAAGGAGCTGAAGGGCAAGGAAACGAAAGCTGGACCTTGCCGCCGATCGGACGCCTTCGTCTCACTTTCGGGCAGCTGCGTATTGCGCCGATATTTCTTTGGCGGCTCGCCTCTCATGCCGGCGACATCTGGCGATGGCGAAGCCGCGGCGACAGTTCCGCGGGGATGAGGGTGAAGTCGGCACTGGGGTTTGTGGCGCAATCGCGAGGTGCGCTTCTGCCGTCCAACTTGTTGCGCACCGGACCGCCTGACGAACCGCCGGCTTCCCCCGCGATCGTGATTGTCTTGCCAGTTTTCAACGCGCGGAATCTGCTGCGCGAGACGCTCGATCGCATCGTTCGGCATACGGATCTCGATTGGCACATGATCGTGGTCGAAGATCGCTCGACCGATCCCGAGATGCGGCCGTTTTTGCGCGATTGGTGTAAGGCCAAAGCCAACGTGACGCTTCTGGAAAATGCAGCGAATCTGGGCTTCGTCGCCTCCGTCAATCGCGGGTATGAGGAGGTCCTGAATCGCTTCCCAGACCGTCCCGTGGTCTTGCTGAATTCGGATGTCTTCGTGCCTGCGGGCTGGGCGTCGCGGCTTGTGGAGCCGCTCACCGACCCTGAGGTGGCAAGCGTGACGCCAATGTCGAATGACGCGCAGATATTGTCGGTGCCGTTGCCTGGTACGCGGAGCGATCTGCCGCCCGGGGCCGTCGATCAGATCGATGCCATCGCCGCGAAGTTGGAACCTTCGCAAGCGCGCGCCGATCTGCCCACCGGGATCGGTTTTTGCATGGCGCTCGCACCCCGCTTTCTTTCCCAACTCTCGCGCTTCGATCCCGGATTCGGGCGCGGCTACGGAGAAGAGACGGATTGGTGCCAGAGGGTGCGACGGCTCGGGGGGCGCCATGTCGGGATAAGCTCGCTTTTCGTCGAGCATCGGGGCAGTGCCTCCTTCGGTCCGTCGGCGCGCCAGAAACTGGTGGAACGCAATCACGCGAAGATCGAGCGGCGCTATCCGAGCTATCCGCGCGCGGTCGGTCGGTTTCTTAGCCGCGACCCGCTGGCAGCTCCTCGTTTTGTGCTTGCCTTGGCGCGTGCGGGCGCATTGCAGGCCGCGCCGCTCAAAATCTGGCTCGGACATTCCCTTGGTGGCGGCGCAGAGATTCGGCTGCGTGAGGAAATCGCCGCGGAGCTTCGCGCCGGGCGGCGCGGCGTCGTTCTGCGTGTCGGCGGTACGGCTCGTTGGTCCATCGAGCTTCACGACCCGCTCGGCCTATGCATCACAGAGACGGCGGATCGGGCAGCGATCCTTTCTCTGCTGCAGGTCCTTCCAGAACGCCACGTAATCTATTCCTGCGGCGTCGGTCATTCGACGCCGCTCGAAATCCCAGAGCTGTTAGTCGATCTGTCCCGAGGGCACCAACTCGACATTCTTTTCCACGACTATTTCCCTCTCAGTGAGGCATACACCCTCCTGGAAGAGGGGCCCAGTCTGCGCGACATCCCGGCGCGTATCGATCTGCGCCCCGGATTCCGAAAGCCGCCTCGCGTGCATTCAAGCGGCGACCGATCGGAATGGGAAGATGCATGGGGTGCGGCAATGACCGCCGCGACGTGCTTGCGAGTTTTCTCGCGCAGTTCCGCTGGCATCGTTGCGTCGGTTCGCCCCGACCTTGCGGATAAGATCGACTGCAAGCCGCATGACAGGAGGCGACCTGCACGTCTGACCTATCCGCATCACAGGCACCTGGCGAACTCCGGCACCTCCTCGAATGCTGACAGATCTGCGCAGCCCGTTATTGGCGTGCTTGGCCATATCGGCCTGCACAAGGGGGCCTCGGTCGTGGAAGCCGTAGGCGATGCGTGCATCGCTGACGGGCGCGCGCGGCTCGTGCTACTGGGGACTCTCGATCCGCGGTTTCATCTCGACGCGCCGAACCACATCCATGGGCCGTTCGAGCGGTCTGACTTGCCGATACTGGTTGCGCATCACGGAATCGATCGGTGGTTTATCCCGTCGCTCTGGCCGGAGACCTTTTCGTTCACGACGCACGAGGCCCTCGGCACCGGCCTGCCGGTGACCTGTTTCGATCTCGGCGCACAGGCCGAGGCGGTCAGGGCTGCGGGCGGACAGGGATGCGTTTTGCCGCTGCCACGGTATCCATCGGATGTCGACATGGGTCGCCTGCTCGGACAGCCCGACTGCGAAAGGTGGGTGGCATGACATTCGAGGACAGTGTCGCCGTCTTCCACGTCGGCGCTCCGAAATGCGGCAGTTCGGCCCTTCAATCGGCATGGAGCGTACACCCGGACAGGGCGTCACGCACCGGACATCGCGTGCGCTATATCGGCGCGGCGAAGGTCAGGGGATTGGTGATGCCGCTGCGCGGCAGGGCCGTGTCACATGCCGCGGCGCTTTCTCCTTACGGATATGTCTCGATGCCAGATCCGGGTCGCGAGGTCGGGGCAAGACCCTTCGCCGCTTTCCTCCAGAGAGAAATGGCGCGCGCCCACAGAGGCGGCTACATCCCGTTTTTCTCGAATGAGGGATGGATTCGGCGCCCCGAAATTTTTGCGTCGCTGCTCGCCGACCTTGGCCATCCGCCCGTCACCGTGTTGGCCTTCCTGCGGCCGCCTTTGACATGGATGAATGCGGCGTTCTGGCAGTGGGGCGTCTGGAGCCGTCCCTGCTTTGACGATTGGCTGCGCGCCTGGCGGTGTCCTTATAGCTTCGGTGCCGATCTCGCGGCTTGGGTGCGTATTCCCAATGTTCGCTTGCAGGTCGCCCCAGCAGGGCATGACGCGGTCGCTTGCACCGATGCTCTCTTTCAAACATCGAGCCAGCCGTCCCGGCAGCGTCACAGAACTGGCAGCGCGGCGCAGATTGGTTTCCTACTGCGCAATCGGCGCTTCCGCCCAGATACCCATCGCGCCGAAATCGAGTTCCTGTTGCAGAGGCGTTTGGCGGCGGGGCCTATGCTTCGCCGCGCGTGGGCAATCGCGCCGCATCATGTGGAGACGCTGCAGGAGATCGCGCAGACCCAGCGCCAAAAGCTCGAGCGCGTGTTACCCGCTACCCAGGCGGAGGCCATACGCGACGATCCGTTCTGGGCTTCACCCTATCCCTATCATCCCGAAATAGAGAAAGGTCCTGCACAGCTAGACGATCTCGACGAATTGCGCGTCTTTGCGGGGCGGCTCCTCTCTGGGTCATGGCCAGCGGACGCAACGCTTAGAGAACTCGATCGGTTGATCGCAAAGCGTCTCGATACCCTTCTGCACAAGGACCGTTGTGGTCGATGGCGCGCCGCGCTGTTCGGTGCGCCTTCGCGCCGATCCGCAACGCTCACCTTGCGAGGAGATCCCGGTAACGCGTCCCGAGCGCCAGAAGGCCGATGGCCAGCGCCACGAGTGATACGCCGATGACCCAAGGCGCGGAAAGATGATCGGGCTCGTAGGTCGGGAAGAACCCGTGCCTCAGATAGCCGATGACATGTACGAGCGGGTTGAACCACAGGACGTCTGCGGCCCACGTCGGCAGGTGATCGGTGAGGAAAAACACACCGGATATCAGGAACATAGGTCGCATCAGGATCGACCATATCTGCTGCCAGACAGGGATACGCAGGAAGAGAAAACAGTTGAGCGTTCCGATGCCGAAGGACAACAGCACGGCAAGACTCGCCGCCTCGAATATCCGCAGCGGATCAGGGCTCGCGCGGGAGTCGAAGATCAGCAGGCAGCCCTGAAGAACTAGGTAAGAGACGATGAGTTTCGTGAGTGCATTCAAAATAAGTCGCGCGATGAGTGCATCGAGAAAGCTCACCGTCGGATAGGCCAGAAGGGCGCGCGAGTAGGTGAGCGCGTTGGCGACTTTCGATTGGACCTCCGAAAACAGCATGAAGGGCAGTAGCCCTGTCGCATAGAAAAGCTCGAAACTGGCTCCGAGCGGCGGAGCATGGAAGGTCAACGAAAAGAAAAGAGTGAGCAAGGCGATGCCGCCGACCGGCTCGAGGAGAGCCCAGAGATAGCCCCCCGGCGAGCGGCCGTAGCTGGCGGACATCTCGCGCAAGATGAGCGCGCCGATCGCACGAAGAGCCGGGAAGGACCGGTTGGGGGGACTGGGCGCATGTGAGAAAAACATTTCGAGCCTCGTTTACCGGTTTTCAATTCGGATCGTGTTCGCTGGGATCCGATGCGATCAATAGTGGAGCCAATTGTGAAACACGCGGTTAACGAGCCTGCGCGTGCCGCGACCGTTCTCGCTACGGGGGCGGGGTTGCGCGACGTCTCCCAGCCGCTACGACCAGTGCCGAGCGCTTACGCCCCGCCTGCCCGCAAGGCGCGTTGGCGGCGGCGCCATCATGCGGTGGGGTTGAGCTTCGTGGCGCTGGTGATCGCGCCGGTTCTGGCCGCTGCCTGTTTTCTTTACGCGCAGGCTGCAGATCAGTTCGTCTCTCGCGTCGGCTTTACGGTTCAGCGCAAGGAGGCCGGCCCGGCATTCGATATTTTCGGCGGGCTATCCAGCCTGTCGGGGGCGTCTTCGGACGATACGGATATTCTGTATGAGTTTATTCAAAGCCCCAGCCTTGTCGCCGAGATCGACGATGCGCTCGATTTGAGAGCGATTTGGTCGCGCAAGCGATCAGATCCGGTGTTCGGGCTGTCGACCGACGCCAATTTGGAGGATCTTGTCGCCTATTGGCGGCGCATGGTCCATGTGCGGCACGGCGCGGGTGCCGGGCTGCTCGACATCGAGGTGCGGGCTTTCGACCCGGTCTCGGCGCAGCGGATCGCGCAGACCTTGATGGCCCGCAGCTCGACGATGATTAATCGGCTCAGCAACGCGGCGCGCGAAGACGCGATCCGCCATGCGCGCGGCGAGTTGCGGCGCGCGGAGGGGCGACTGAAGGCGGCGCGCATGGCACTCACCACCTTCCGCAATCGCCATCAACTGATCAGCCCGGAGATGGATTTGCAAAGCCAAGCTGGGGTTCTGGGATCGCTGCTCGAGCAGCAGGCGCATGTGATGATCGAGAGCGATCTACTACGCGGCACCGTGCGCAGCGGTACGGATCCGCGGTTGAAGCAGGCCGCGCGGCGGCTGGCGGTGATCGAGAAACGGATCGTGGCGGAACGGCGCAAGCTTGGCATCGAGGGCGGCACGAAGGACGAAGCCTATGCAAGCATCGTGGGCGAATTCGAGCGGCTCATGACGGAGCGCGAATTCGCAGAGCGTGCCTATGCGGCAACGCGTGCGAGCTTTGAGGCGGCGGAGGCCGAGGCGCGCCGCAAGAGCCGTTTCCTCGCGACATTCATGGCACCGACCCTCGCTGAGAGCGCCGAATATCCACGCCGCGAAACGCTTCTTGCGCTGATCGCCGGCAGCTTGATTTTGCTTTGGGCGATTGGCGTGCTGGCGGGCTATGCGATCCGGGACCGTCGGTAACGGCGATGATCCGGCTGCAAAATCTCGGCAAGAGCTTCCGCGTTCCCGGTGGCGAGAAAATCGTGGCGCTCGATATCTGCGCGAGCTTTCCCAGCGGGCGATCCGTCGCACTGCTGGGGCGCAACGGGGCGGGGAAATCAACGCTTCTGCAAATGATAGCGGGGACCGCACGGCCCGATCGGGGCCGGGTGATCACGCGGGGCAGCGTCTCCTTTCCTGTCGGCTTCGCAGGGTCGTTTCACAATGACCTGACAGGCGCGCAGAATTGCCGCTTCATCGCGAGGATCTACGGGGTGGATACGGATGAGATGGTGGCCTTCGTGGAGGAGACTGCAGAGCTCGGGCTGCATTTCCGAATGCCGCTGCGCAGCTATTCTTCCGGGATGCGCGCGCGATTGGCCTTTGCGGCGTCGATGGCGATCAGTTTTGACACCTATCTCGTCGACGAGATCACGGCGGTCGGCGATGCGGCGTTTCGCGAGAAGAGCGCAGCCCTGTTTCGCGACCGGCTGAAAGAAGCCGGAGCGATTGTGGTCAGCCACTCGATGAACCAGTTGCGCGAGATTTGCGATTGCGGCGCGGTGCTCGAGCGTGGACGGCTTGAGTTTTTCGACGATCTCAATGCCGCGATTGCCTGCCACGAACGCAATATGCTTTGAGTTGGGCGATGTTAGCCGTTGAATTCTATTAAAATATTGAGAAAAAACCATTTTCTGGCCGCTTTCCCTCCGCGCTCTGAGCCCAGCTGCGCCTCATGCTTGAGACAGTGAGAACGTTGAAAGCAGGGGTGGCTATGCCTCAATTGACGCCGGTCGCGACCGTAACGAATGGTGCGGAAAATTTCATGACGTCGATCACCGACCTGCTTCTCGTGCAGGGTGAGACGGGGCCAACGCTTTACTCGATTTCCAATGCGCCGGGCGGCATCGCGCAGCTTCCGCTGAGCGCGCAGCTGAATTCGAGCGATCTGGCTTATCTGAGCGAAAGTGCGGGACTGGATGCAGCCGGGACGCTGACCGAGATCTCGATCGACGGCAGTCCTGCCTTGATGGCGACCGGTTCGGCATCGGGCGCGTTTCAAGCGGTCTGGCTAAACCAGAATGACGGTGGAATCAGCGATGTGCTTACGCTGCCGGGGGCGGTTGCGCCGGGTGCGGTGCTTGCGATCGCGCCGCTGCAACTCGACGCGCAGAGCTTTTTCGTCGGCGCCCTGGCGCATGGGAGCGGGCTGCATGTCTGGCAGATGGGTGCCGGAGGCCGGATGACAGAGATCGCGCAGGGCACTGCGGGCGCCGCTTGGTCAGCGAATGATGTCCATACCCTCGGCACGGTCGAGATCGACGGGGCGCAATACGTTCTGGCCGCCTCGGCTACGGATAATTCGCTGACCACGCTCGCGCTCGATACGCAGGGACAGCTGAAGATCGCCAGTCAGATCGATGCGCGCGACGGCCTCTTCATCAACACCCCTAATTCGATCGAGACGGTCCATGTGGGCGGTCAGGCTTATGCGCTTCTGGGAGCGGCGGGCACAAGCTCGATCTCTGTCGTGGCGCTCGGTCCGGGCGGGCGGATGGAGGTCACCGATCAGATCAATGACGACCTCGGCACGCGGTTCGAGGGCGTGACGACGCTCGAAACCGTGACGATGGGCGATCAGGTCTATGTGCTGGCCGGAGGCGCCGATGAAGGGGTCAGCCTGCTTACGCTGCTGCCCGGCGGCAAACTGGTCCAGATCGGGACCTTGGCGGACGAGATCGAAACCGCGCTGACCGATCCGGCTGCGGCGGCGATGATCGCGGATGCGACCGGGCTCGATATTTTCGTGGCGGGCGACGTGTCAGCGAGCGCGAGCGATCAGGGAATGGGGATCAGCCATATCAAGGTGGAGTTGGGCCCTGCCGGTCTGGCGCTGAAGCTTGGCGATGGCGGCGAAACCGTGAAAGGTGGGGCGGGAAACGATCAGATTTCCGGCGGCGCAGGCGATGACGAAATCCACGGTGGGGCAGGGGCGGACATCGTGCAAGACGGCGGCGGTGTGGATACGCTTTGGGGGGGCGAAGGGGGGACGTCTTCGTGCTCGATGCGGATGGGCGCACGGATTTCATCATGGATTACGAGCCCGGCATCGATCGGCTCGACCTCTCGAGCATGGCCTGGTTCTACACCAAGGAGGCTTTGGACATTACCCCGACCGCGACGGGGGCGGATATTCGGATCGGCGACGAACGTGTGATCGTGAATACCGCGAATGGCTCAAGCCTGAGCGCCGCGGATTTCGAAACCTCGGAGCTGCGCGATCTGTGGCATTCCGCGATCAACCCGCTCGAGGTCGGCGATATCCACAAAGAAGGTACAGCGCAGGGCGATATCATAGATGGGCGCGGCGGGGACGATCTGCTGGTCGGCAATGACGGGGCGGATATCCTGCAAGGCATGGGCGGGGATGACCTGCTAAATGGCGGACGGATCGATCGCAGCTACGATCCGTTCGCGGCACAGGTGTTCCGGGTCTATCAGGCGACGCTTGACCGGGCGCCCGATGCGAACGGTCTGCACTATTGGACGGACCTTCTGTCGAGTGGCGCGATCGATCTGCAGGAAGTCGCGGACCGATTCATCAACTCGCCGGAATTCCAGTCGAACTACGCGCAGACGAGCGACGCGGAGTTTCTGACGCTGCTTTACCAGAACGTGCTGGATCGAAACCCCGATAGCGGGGGGCTGAGCTATTGGCTCGACCAGCTCGATCGGGGGGAACGAAGCCGGGAGGAGGTTGTCTTGGGATTTTCGGAAAGCCCGGAATTTAGGAAGGCGACGGAAATCGATACGCTTCTCCTGAGCCAGGCCAGCACTCAGACGGATTTCACCGACGACGTGTTTCGCCTGTATCAGGCGACGCTCGGGCGCGAGCCGAATCTCGGCGGGATGATATATTGGAGCGAGATGCAGGCCGACGGAATGGAGTTTCTCGACGTGATCTCGGGCTTCGTCAAGTCGCCGGAATTCACCGCAACTTACGGCAGTCTCGACGATGCCGGTTTCGTCTCGCTGCTCTATCAGAATGTCTTTGGGCGGGCGCCGGATAGCGAAGGGCTGACATGGTGGGTCGATCAACTCGACAGCGGGGGCTACACTCGCGAGAAGGTCGTCGCCGCCTTCGCGCAAAGCCCCGAGATGATAACCCAGACGGCGCAGTCGCAGATCGATTGGTTCCGTTCCTTCGGCTTCGAGGATCAACTCGATGGCGGCGACGGGTACAACCTGCTCCAGGGTGGCGTGATGGCGGATCAGTTCGTGTTCCGCGCTGATGAAGACGGGCATCACGTCATCATCGATATCGAACCCTGGGATGAGCTGAGCTTCGAGGGGTTCAACTACAGCTCTGCCGCAGAGGCCCGCCACCATATGATCGAGACCGGCTCCGGCGTGACGTTCTCGGATCAGGGCGTCACGGTCGAATTCATCGACACCGATCTCGGCCTGTTCTCCGACGGGATGTTCGACCTCTCGGGCTAGGTGAGTTCCGTTCGTAGTGCGGCGAGGTAGCTTGCGACAAGGCTCTCTGCGCGCTCGGGCGTCGCGGCTTCGGCGTAGCAGCGGCATTCAGGAGCGTTGCCAGAGGGCCGCAGATGGACGATCTCGCCCGAGGGGAAGGTTAGGCGCAGACCATCGGTCTGGTCGATTCGCTCGGCCGGGTCGAAATCGCTGAAGAATTCCGTCCGTGCGACGGGATCGGCTGCGAGGCGATCAATGAAGGCGCGCGAGCGGTCGGTCGAGACTTCGGCGACCCGGTCGGCTGCGGTGAAGCGGGCGGGCAGCTGGGCGACAAGTCCGCTGAAGGCGGTGCCGGCCTTTTTCGCTGCGACCAGCGGAGCGACGATCGGTAGCAGACAATCGCGCGTTGCGAGCGGCGCGATCTGCCCGACAGGGCCCGTTGCGGTGAAGCCCAGAAGGAAGCCGCCATTGGGCTCATAGCCTACGACCTTCGCGGCTGGATCGGCAGCGAGCGCGGCCCCCATCGCGGCGATCACGAAGGGCGATCCGATCTTAGTGCGATGAATGCTGTCGAATTCTGGCATCGCGTCGACCATCGTATTGGCGGAGACCGGGGTGCAGAGGATTTTCGCCCCGAGAAGCCGCGCGGTCAGCGCCCCCAGCACGTCGCCGGGGATCAGCGTGCCGGTCTCGTCGGTCAACATCGGGCGGTCGGCATCGCCATCGGTCGAGATCACCGCATCCAGCCGTTGCTCGGTGCACCAGCCTTGCAACGTTTCGCGAGTCTCGGGGGCGATCGCCTCGGTGTCGACGGGGATGAACTCGTCCGATCGGGCGAGCGGAACAGCGGTCGCGCCCATCGCCTCGATCGCGGTGACCAGGATGTCGCGAGCGACGGAGCTTTGTTGATAGACGCCGATGCGCAGGCCCTCGAGAGCCTCCGAGCCGAAGGCGTCGACATAGCGGGCGATGTAGTGCGCCGCGGTATCTGCCCCGGGGATTTCGGAGCCGCACTTCTCGGTCACGGGATGGTCTTGACCGAGCCGGTCGAGGATGGCGGCCTCGTCCTCTTTCGCGATCTCGCCATGCGGGACGTAGAATTTCAGCCCGTTGCGATCGGCGGGGATGTGGCTGCCGGTGACCATGATCGCGGCGTTGCCCGCTCCCATCGATGCGAGCGCGAGCGCGGGGGTAGGGAGCGCGCCCTCGCGGATCGCGGTGAGTCCGGCGTCGCGGATTGCGGCGATGACGGTCTCGGCGATCGCTGGGGAGGAAGGGCGCAAGTCCCAGCCCACATGGACGGCTCTGCCCTGCGGGCAGGCAGACAGGAACGCGCGGGTGTAATCGGTGACCAGCGCGTCGGTCAGTTCGGTGACAAGGCCGCGCAGCCCGCTGGTGCCAAATTTCGGTGCCATATGTCCTCGATTGTCGCGCCGTTGCAATCGCGTCGACCCTAGGGGGAGGGGTAGGGACAGGCAAGCACCGTGCGCCGCTCTCAGATACAGTTAACGCCAGGTTCCTATCGTCGGTCCCATCGCAACCATCGCAGGAAATCCCGATGCCCGATCAGACCGCCAATCTCGCGCTGCCGCTCATCCTTGGCAGCCAGGCCCAGAAACACGTCACCCATAACGAGGCGCTGCAACGGCTCGATACGCTTGTGCAGCTTGCGGTGATTTCGCGCAGTGTAAGCGAACCTCCGACCGGTCCATCCGAGGGGGCGAGGTATCTCGTGCCAGCCGGTGCGCTGGGCGCATGGGCGGGGCACGACGGCGCGCTTGCGATCTTCTCGACCGGGGCTTGGCAATTTCTGAGCCCGCGTGAGGGCTGGCGCGCTTTCGTGCTGGATGAGGCGGTGGAACTGGTCTTCGC
This sequence comes from Thioclava nitratireducens, assembly GCF_001940525.2. Taxonomy (NCBI): domain Bacteria; kingdom Pseudomonadati; phylum Pseudomonadota; class Alphaproteobacteria; order Rhodobacterales; family Paracoccaceae; genus Thioclava; species Thioclava nitratireducens. The sequence goes on along the minus strand of NZ_CP019437.1, from coordinate 3,734,312 downwards.
AGCAGGCGCCTGGGACGTGCCGCCGTTGCCGGAGTTGAGCCAACTCGACGGTGTCGGGATCATGACCGGCTATGATGCGGTGAACCGGTTTTCGGTTGCTGCCGAGGCTACGCTGCTGAGCCATGCCGGGGCGGGTCATCAGCTCAAGCTGAACAAGGCAGCGGCGGCGGAGACGGCGAGCCTGCTGTTCCAGTCGAACTGGTCTGGCCGGGCCGAAATGGGACTGGCGGGCAGCGACGACTTCGCGATCAAGGCGAGTGCGGATGGCGCGACATGGTTCGAGGGTCTGCGCATCGACGCGGCCACCGGGCGGGCGACGATGTCGCAAGGCGCGGTGATCGACGGAGCGCTGACAGGCAGCGGCGTCGTCGGCACGGTCGCGCAGGTCGGCGGCGTATCGACGGGTGCCGTGATCGAGCAGGGCAGCACCGCCTCGGGCGATTACATCCGCTTTGCCGATGGCACGCAGATTTGTTCGGCGCAGCTGAGCCTTAGTTACGTCGCGGAGTGGGCGCTCAAGGAGGACTGGGCTTATCCGGCGCAATTCGCGCAGGCGCCCTGTCTGAGTGTCGCGCTCGATGCGGACAGCCTCGCGGCAGGCAGTGCCATTAGTGCGGGTGCGCTCTCCTTCGCGGGAGTCGAGGCCGTCACGAGTTCGGGCGCGCGCGCCGTGGTCTATGCCGCGAATGGCGCGAGTTTCCTCAGCGGTGAGAGTTGCGATCTGAGCGTCACCGCGATCGGGCGCTGGGTGTGACGCTTAATCGGCGGGGCGGGCGAGCGGTTTGTGCGTCCCGTCGAGCCGGATGAAAATCTCGGACAGGCGGACACTGTAGCGCGCGGCGATCGCATCGGCGGAGAAATGGCGGCGCACGAAGGCTTCGGCCTGCGCCGCCTTTTTCTTGCGCGCATCCGGGTGGCTGCGCGCCGCTTGTAACTGGGCGACCGCGGCGGCGTGATCGGGCTCGCCCCAGCGCATCCCCGGTTCGACATAGAGATAGTCCTGCGGCGCGACTTCAACTTCGGTCGCAGGCACAAGCCACGCGGTCTCTTCGTTGCAGAATTCCAGATTGCCGGAATAACCCGTGCATAGGACCGGCACGCCAAGCACCATCGCCTCGAGCATACCGAACCCCCAGCCCTCGGAGCGATGCAGCGACACGTAGAGGTCCGCACCGGTCATCAGCTCCAGCACTTCCGCGTGATCGAGCGTCTCGTCGAGCAAAGAGATGCGCGGTTCCGCCGCCAGGAGTCGCTCGATTTCGGACCAAAGCATGGCTTGCGCCGGATCGCAGATACGGCCGCGATTCTGCGTCTTGATCAGTAGGCGCACCTCCGCATCCTCGGCAAAGGCCGCGCGGAAGGCGTGGATCGTGCCGAGCGGGTTCTTCCGTTGTATGAACGAGAAACTGTCGAAACTGGCGAGGCAGACGAAGCATTGCTCGGGCCAATCGTTGCGTCGGCGCAGGGCGCTGCGCGCGTGGCCCCGGTCGATGGCGGGCGGTTCAGGATAGCACATCCCGACATTCACCACCGGCTTATCGGTCGCCTTGCGGTAAATCTCGGCGCAATATTCCGAGGGCACCCAGACCTCGTCGATCAGATCGAGGGCGAGGCGATGGCAGGCAGGGGCGCGGTTCAATTCCCAATGCATATAGGCGATATTGTAGGCGTCGGAGTAACAGTCGGCGTCGAAGGAGAAGGCCGGGGGGATCGCGTCTGCATTCAGGTGCAGGAGGTTGATCCGCGCGGGGCGGGATACGGCGGTCTTGGCTCCGCCTTGCGCTGGCGTCGGATTGTCGCGCGCGCTTTCCACCGCGTTGAGCGTGACGTCGCAGCGGGACAAAATGTCATGCGAGAGCCGCGTCGATTGGCCCAGTCCGGAGGCTTTCGCGAAGGGGCCAAGGACTTGAACATCGACCGGGACGCCCTTCGGGGCAGGGCGGGTGGCAGCCGCGAGACGATGGCCGCCGGGTGCGCGCAGGAACGCCATGCTGTCGAGGTCGAACCCATTCTCGCGCAGCGCCGCTGCATAGTGCGCGCGGGTGATCGGCGGGCCGGGATGCAGCCGCGCGCAGACATCCGAGAGGCGACCGCCTTCGAGAAGCATCGTGGTTTCACTTCGACGCAGGAACAGCAGGATCTCGGGCCGCTCGACCGCGAGGATCATCGCGAGCACATGCAGCATCCGGCGGTGGCGCTCGATTTTCGGCGAAAACTGCGCGAGCGGCGGGATGGCCTCGCGCAGGGCCAGAAGGCCGCGGGTCATCGGCCAGGGGCCGGGGGTTTCCGACTGGGACAAAGACTCGATCAGGCTGTCGGGGAGGAGGCAATCGGCGATGCCGAGCGACGGGGCCCCGCGAAGTGCCCATGCGGTCGTGGTGTCGCGATCGTCCCCGGTCTTCCCGAGGATATGCATCGCTCGGCTCGGGCCGCCGGGGTGGATCTCCGTATTGAGCCAGTCGATCGCGGCGCGACTCAGCGGGATTTGCTGTGCCGGGTGCTGCGCGGCGTGGCTCTCAAGATACCAGCGGAGAATGTTCGATACCGCCCTGTCGCTGCCATCAAGAGGAAGCTGCTTCGCCATCCCCGCATGATGGCGCGCGTAGTCGATGTAGGAAAAGAGCGGTGCGGGCAGCGCCTCTTCCCTCGCGCGCGAGGTGAAAAGGGGGTGCTGCGCGCTCAGATGGGGAGTGCGGGGCCGCTCTGTCCCGGCGGAGCGTAGCGTGACGATCGGGCCAAGCATATGGCGCCGCAGAGCGTCTCTCTCTTTCGGACACGGTGCCGCATCGGGGTCGAAGCGCAGCGAGGCAATCGGGCCGCCGCCGGGAAGGTGCAGGCTGAGCGCACCGCCTGCGGCGTCCTTCAGGGCCGGCGAGAGAGGGAGCGCGAAGCCGTGGTTGCCCGCGCCGATGCCTGCCTGCACAAGATCGGCGCGAAACATTGCCGCGCGCCCCGACCCGAGCCGCCCAGCGTTACAGTGGATCTCGATATCGAGCGGGGCGCTGTCGCCTGTCTTCGCGAGCCAACCGATTACCCTTCCGTTCTCGAGCCGCTCGAGCGCGCCGCGATAGCCGCGCAGGCGGTGGAGGAACGAGACGGCGGACGGGGGCGGGGCGAAAGTCGACATGCCAAAATTGTCTTCGAGAAAAGTCAATTTTTGATGGATAAGCCCCTGTCCATCGCCGGCGATAATCGCAACACTCCGCGCCACCCGGAAATTGGCGGGTGACGCGGCCGGCGTCATTACGGCTGCACCATCAATTGTTCGGCCAGCGCCGCGGCGGAGCTGTCCTGCGCCGCGGCGATTTCAGTCAGGCTTTGCGTCACGGTGGCGCCCAGTTTGGCGGCGGCATCCGTTCCCGAGATTCCCAGCACCGGGGCGGCCTCGGACAGCGGTGCGTCGAACAGCGCTTGGGCGATCGCGAATTGCGGCGGACCCCGGCGCGCGCCGTTCTCCGGCCCGATGACGGAGGGAAGCGCGAAGGCGAGTGCCGCGACGAGGGAGAGGGCAAGCGCCAGCGCCATCGGCGCGCGCTTCAGGTAGCAGCTCATCGGTCGCCAGTTCTTCCAGATGTGCAGTCCGAAAGGCACGATCAAAACCATCGAGAGCCATTCATGCATCCCGTGAAACCACGCGCTGCCCCAATGGAAGAAAAGGGCGATTCCCGAAACCAGCGATACGAGAAAAAGACCGGTGATGAGCGGCGTGGCGTAGCGGTTGAGGATTGCGGGCATTGAAGGCTCCTGTGAAACTGCGACTGCGTGCGTTTGCGGACATCAACTTCCACGCGGGACGAGCAAATTTCCGTCCTCAAAGCCGCCTTGCGGCCCGCGCATGACGCTTGCGCGGGGGCAGGAAGGCGCAACAGCCTTGAAATCCGCGAGGGGAGCAAGTATCTGGCGGCAGTTGCGCCGAAAGCGGCGCGGTTTTTTCGGCTCAAGGGCGCCGCATTGGGCGCGTAAGGAACGACGACGATGGCAAACCCACTCCAGTTTCTCCAGCAGGTGCGCTCGGAAGCGGGCAAGGTGGCTTGGCCGAGCCGCCGCGAAGTTCTGCTGACGACCGGCATGGTGCTGGCGATGGCGGCACTGACGGCAATCTTCTTCTCGCTGGTGGACTGGGTGATCCGTCTCGGCGTGACGCAGGTGATCGGGAGCTGATAGGCCCCCGGGCGCTCGCCGCCAGACCTAATTCGCAGTTGCGGCGAGGAAGTGATCGCGCTCCAGCCTTACGCTCTTGAAATCACAGGGCTCCGGCGGTAAAGGGGCGGGACTTTCCCAGAGGCGGCGTGCATCGATTCGCGTGGTGCGCGCTGTTTTTTATTCTGGGAGACGCGGGTAATACCGTGAAATAACAGGAATTTTCGGCGCTCCGGCGTCGGCGGCAAGAGGCAAAGAATCGGCATGGCGAAGCGTTGGTATTCGGTAAGCGTTCTCTCGAACTTCGAGAAGAAAGTGGCCGAGCAAATCCGTCAGGCCGTGATCGATCAAGGTCTGGAAGACCAGATCGAAGAGGTTCTGGTGCCGACCGAAGAAGTGATCGAGGTGCGTCGCGGCAAGAAAGTGACCTCCGAACGTCGCTTCATGCCGGGCTACGTGCTGGTGCGGATGGAGATGACCGACAAGGGTTATCACCTGATCAACTCGACGAACCGGGTCACCGGATTCCTCGGGCCGCAGGGCCGGCCGATGCCGATGGGCGATGCGGAAGTGAACCGCATCCTCAGCCGTGTCGACGAATCGGGTGAGCAGGCGGCACCGCGCAGTCTCATCACCTTCGAGGTCGGCGAGAACGTGAATGTGACCGACGGGCCCTTCGAGGGCTTCTCGGGCATGGTCGAGGAAGTGGACGAGGCGGCGAGCCGCCTGAAAGTTACCGTCTCGATCTTCGGCCGGCCGACGCCGGTCGAACTGGAATACACGCAGGTGCAGAAAACCGCCTGAGTGGGAGCCGTGGGAGGCGAGGGGCCCTGCGCGACAGGGAGGTCCGGACCGAACCACTAAACTTCGCGACCCCCTAGGGGCGTGACAGTGATAAGGAGAGGGCCACATGGCCAAGAAAGTTGTTGGGCAGCTCAAGCTGCAAATTCCGGCAGGCGGCGCGAACCCGTCCCCGCCGGTCGGTCCGGCGCTGGGTCAGCGCGGGATCAACATCATGGAATTCTGCAAGGCGTTCAACGCCAAGACGCAGGAAATGGACAAGCAGGCGAAGATCCCGACGATCATCACCTACTACGCCGACAAGTCGTTCACCTTCGAGATCAAGCAGCCCACGGCTAGCTTCATGATCAAGCAGGCGGCCGGTCTCAAGCCGGTCGGCAAGCGTAACCGTCCGAAGGGTTCGGAAGCTCCGGGCCGCGTCACCGCCGCGACCATCACCGCCGCACAGGTGCGTGAGATCGCCGAAGCGAAGATGAAGGACCTGAACGCCAACGACATCGAAGGCGCGATGAACATCATCCTCGGCTCCGCGAAGTCGATCGGCATCGAGGTGAAAGGCTAAGTCATGGCAAAGCTCGGTAAACGCACCAAAGCCGCCCGCGAAGCCTTCGCCGGCAAGTCGAACGTCTCCGTCGAGGAAGCCGTTTCGCTGATCAAGTCGAACGCGAACGCGAAATTCGACGAGACCCTCGAGATCGCGATGAACCTCGGTGTTGACCCCCGTCACGCCGACCAGATGGTTCGTGGCGTCGTCGCTCTGCCGAACGGCACCGGCAAGACCGTCCGCGTGGCTGTCTTCGCTCGTGGCGCGAAAGCGGATGAGGCCAAGGAAGCCGGGGCCGATATCGTCGGCGCCGAGGACCTGATGGAAACCATTCAGGGCGGCACGATCGAATTCGATCGCTGCATCGCGACCCCGGACATGATGCCGATCGTCGGCCGTCTGGGTAAGGTCCTGGGCCCGCGCAACCTGATGCCGAACCCGAAGGTCGGCACCGTGACGATGGACGTGAAAGCGGCTGTCGAAGCGGCGAAAGGTGGCCAGGTTCAGTTCAAGGTCGAAAAGGCCGGCGTCATTCATGGCGGCATCGGCAAGGTCTCCTTCTCGGAGGAGCAACTGGCCGAAAACATCCGCGCCTTCGTGGATGCCGTGACCAAAGCCAAGCCCGCCGGCGCCAAGGGCACCTACATGAAGAAGGTGTCCCTGAGCTCGACGATGGGCCCGGGCGTCGCAGTCGACATCACGTCGGCGACCGGCAACTAAGAGAATTCCACCGGGGGAAACCTCGGTGGGTGGTGGGGCGGCGGCCTGAAGTCTCCGCCCTGACCTGTCCGAGACGGAGGGTGCCAGATCCCGCAAGGTGACGGCTTAATTTCCTTCCTGAGATGGGGATCGAGACCAATTCCGGGTTTGGGCCTTCGGGCCGATCTCGGGCGATCTGGCCTCGGGCCCTTCGGACCCGACCCCGGGAAACCGGGACAATGAGAGCCGGGGGGAAACCCCCATACTTGGAGTGTAACTGTGGATAGAGCCCAAAAAGAGAAAGTGGTCGAGGAACTCGGCCAGATCTTCGCAAGCTCTGGCGTCGTAGTGGTTGCTCACTACGAAGGCATGACGGTTGCTAACATGCAGGACCTCCGCGCACGCATGCGTGAAGCGGGTGGTTCGGTTCGTGTTGCCAAGAACAAGCTCGCCAAGATCGCCCTTGAAGGTCAGCCCTGCGAAAGCATCGCTGAATACCTGACGGGCATGACCGTGCTTTCCTATTCCGAGGACCCTGTCGCTGCGGCGAAAGTGGTCGTCAACTATGCCAAAGAGAACGAGAAGCTCTCGATCCTCGGCGGCGCAATGGGAGACTCGGCACTCGACATCGCTGGTGTCAAAGCTGTCGCTGACATGCCGTCGCGTGAAGAGCTCATCGCTCAGATCGTCTCGCAGATCGGCGCACCCGCTTCGAACATCGCCGGTGCCGTTGGCGCGCCTGCTTCGAACATCGCGAGCATCCTTTCCACCATCGAGGAAAAGGCTGCGTAAGCAATCGACTTGTCCCGTAGCGGCTTGAAACCGCGACGTTGGAAACCCAAATCTAGGAACTGAAAAATGGCTGATCTGAAAAAACTCGCCGAAGAAATCGTGGGTCTGACCCTCCTGGAAGCCCAGGAACTGAAAACCATCCTGAAAGACGAATACGGCATCGAGCCGGCTGCTGGTGGCGCCGTCATGATGGCTGGTCCGGCTGCTGGTGGCGAAGAAGCTGCTGAAGAGAAAGACGAATTTGACGTCGTTCTCGTCGAAGCTGGCGCTCAGAAGATCAACGTGATCAAAGAAGTCCGTGGCATCACCGGCCTGGGCCTGAAAGAAGCCAAAGAGCTCGTTGAAGCTGGCGGCAAGGTCAAGGAAGGCGCTGCGAAAGCGGAAGCCGAAGAGATCAAGAAAAAGCTCGAAGACGCTGGCGCGAAAGTCGAGCTCAAGTAAGCGAGCCGGATGCGTCCGCATCCGATCTGAAAAATGGGCTGGGTCCGGGGTTTTCCCGGGCCCAGCCGAACCTGTCTCGGAGAGGGCTTTAGCGCCCTGAAGCCCTCTCCAAGGCGGTGTTCGCGGTTCGGGAGCCTTCCGGTGGGACGGAAGGCAGGTATGGAACCGCCCCCCCTTCATTCGCCTTGCGGCGTGCAATGGGCCCCGACATTGCATGTGCCGCGAAGAGACGAAAGGTCACGCAGAGCATGGCTCAAGCTTACGTTGGTCAGAAACGCATCCGTCGCTATTACGGCAAAATCCACGAAGTCCTCGAAATGCCGAACCTCATCGAGGTTCAGAAATCCTCCTACGATCTGTTCCTGCGCTCCGGCGAAGTGGATCAGCCCACCGATGGCGAGGGTATCCAGGGCGTTTTCCAGTCGGTCTTCCCGATCAAGGATTTCAACGACAACGCCATCCTGGAGTTCGTGAAATACGAGCTCGAAAAACCGAAATACGATGTCGACGAGTGCCAGGCTCGCGACATGACCTATTCGGCGCCGCTCAAGGTGACCCTGCGCCTCATCGTGTTCGATGTGGACGAGGAAACCGGCGCGCGCTCGGTCAAGGACATCAAGGAGCAAGACGTGTTCATGGGGGATATGCCCCTCATGACCAAGAACGGTACGTTCATCGTGAACGGCACCGAGCGGGTCATCGTGAGCCAGATGCACCGCTCGCCGGGCGTTTTCTTCGACCATGACCGCGGCAAGACCCACTCCTCGGGCAAGCTGCTGTTCGCCTGCCGCATCATTCCCTATCGCGGCTCGTGGCTGGACTTCGAATTCGACGCCAAGGACCTCGTGTTCGCGCGTATCGACCGCCGCCGGAAACTGCCGGTGACGACGCTGCTTTATGCGCTGGGGCTCGACCAGGAAGGCATCATGGATGCCTATTACGAGACCGTCACCTACACCGCGAAGGGCAAGTCGGGCTGGGTCACCAAGTTCTTCCCCGACCGCGTGCGCGGCACCCGTCCGACCTTCGATCTCGTCGACGCGGCGTCGGGCGAAGTGATCCTGAAGGCGGGCGACAAGGCGACCCCGCGCATGGTCAAGAAATGGCGTGACGACAACTCGGTTCCCGAGCTGCTCGTGCCGTTCGATCACATCATGGGCCGCTTCTGCGCCAAGGACATCATCAACGAGGAAACCGGCTTCATCTACATCGAAGCCGGCGACGAGCTGACGGCGGAATACGACAAGAACGGGGAACTCTCGGGCGGTTCGATCAAGACCCTGATCGACAACGGCATCACCGAGATCCCGGTGCTCGACATCGATAACGTCAATGTCGGTCCCTACATCCGCAACACCATGGCGTCGGACAAGAACATGAACCGCGAAACCGCGCTCATGGATATCTACCGCGTCATGCGTCCGGGCGAACCGCCGACCGTCGAGGCCGCGGAAACCCTGTTCAACAGCCTGTTCTTCGACTCCGAGCGCTACGACCTTTCGGCCGTGGGCCGCGTCAAGATGAACATGCGTCTCGACCTCGATGCGCCGGACACCCAGCGCACGCTGCGCCGCGAAGACATCATCGCCTGCATCAAGGGCCTGGTGGAGCTGCGCGACGGCAAGGGCGAGATCGACGACATCGACCACCTCGGCAACCGCCGTGTGCGTTCGGTCGGCGAACTGATGGAAAACCAGTATCGCGTCGGCCTGCTGCGCATGGAGCGCGCCATCAAGGAGCGTATGTCCTCGGTCGAGATCGACACGGTCATGCCGCAGGATCTGATCAACGCGAAACCGGCCGCGGCCGCGGTGCGTGAATTCTTCGGTTCCTCGCAGCTGTCGCAGTTCATGGACCAAACCAACCCGCTGTCGGAAGTCACGCACAAGCGTCGTCTGTCGGCGCTCGGTCCGGGCGGTCTGACCCGTGAGCGTGCCGGCTTCGAAGTGCGCGACGTTCACCCGACCCACTACGGTCGGATGTGTCCGATCGAGACGCCGGAAGGTCAGAACATCGGCCTGATCAACTCGCTGGCCACCTTCGCCCGCGTGAACAAGTATGGCTTCATCGAAACCCCGTACCGCAAGGTCACCGACGGTCAGGTCACCGACGAGGTGGTCTACATGTCCGCGACCGAGGAAATGCGTCACACCGTGGCGCAGGCGAACGCGACTCTCGATGAGAACGGCAAGTTCATCAACGATCTCGTCTCGACCCGCCAGTCGGGCGAATACGCGCTCAACCCGCCGGAAATGGTGGACCTGATCGACGTGTCGCCGAAGCAGCTGGTCTCGGTCGGTGCAGCGCTCATCCCGTTCCTCGAAAACGACGACGCCAACCGCGCTCTGATGGGGGCGAACATGCAACGTCAGGCCGTGCCGCTTCTGCGCTCGGAAGCTCCCTATGTCGGCACCGGCATGGAAGCGACCGTCGCACGCGACTCCGGCGCTGCGATCATGGCGAACCGCGGCGGCATCATCGACCAGGTCGATGCGCAGCGTATCGTTATCCGCGTGACCGACGATCTCGAAGCGGGCGATGTGGGCGTGGACATCTATCGTCTGCGCAAGTTCAAGCGTTCGAACCAGTCCTCGACCATCAACCAGCGTCCGATCGTGAAAGTGGGCGACCGGGTGGTGAAGGGGCAGATCGTCGCTGACGGTCCGTCGACCGACATGGGCGAACTGGCTATCGGTCGCAACGTGGTCGTCGCCTTCATGCCGTGGAACGGCTATAACTACGAAGACTCGATCCTGATCTCCGAGCGGATCCACCGCGACGACGTGTTCACCTCGATCCATATCGACGAATACGAAGTGGCGGCGCGCGATACCAAGCTCGGCCCGGAAGAGATCACCCGCGACATCCCGAACGTCGGCGAGGAAGCCCTGCGCAACCTCGACGAGGCCGGTATCGTCTATATCGGCGCCGAAGTGGGGCCGGGTGACATTCTCGTCGGTAAGATCACGCCGAAGGGCGAAAGCCCGATGACGCCGGAAGAGAAACTCCTCCGCGCCATCTTCGGCGAGAAGGCATCGGACGTGCGCGACACCTCGCTGCGTCTGCCGCCGGGGGCTTACGGCACGATCGTGGAAGTCCGCGTCTTCAACCGTCACGGCGTCGACAAGGACGAGCGTGCGCTGCAGATCGAGCGTGAGGAAGTCGAGCGTCTGGCCCGTGACCGGGACGACGAGCTCGCCATTCTCGAGCGCAACATCTACGCGCGTCTCAAGACCCTGATCACCGGCAAGACCGCCGTGAAGGGGCCGAAAGGCGTCAAGGCTGGTTCGACCATCGACGAAGAACTGCTGGGCACCCTGTCGAAGGGCCAGTGGTGGCAGCTCGCGCTCGAAGACGAGGGCGACGCCAAGGAAGTCGAAGCTCTCAACGACCAGTTCGAGGCGCAGAAGCGCGCGCTCGACCTGCGCTTCGAGGACAAGGTCGAGAAGGTCCGTCAGGGCGACGATCTGCCTCCGGGCGTGATGAAGATGGTCAAGGTCTTCGTGGCTGTGAAGCGCAAGCTTCAGGCTGGCGACAAGATGGCTGGCCGTCACGGCAACAAGGGCGTTGTGTCGAAAGTCGTTCCGATGGAAGACATGCCGTTCCTCGCCGATGGCACCCCTGTCGATCTCGTGCTGAACCCGCTGGGCGTGCCGTCGCGCATGAACGTCGGTCAGATTCTCGAGACGCACATGGGCTGGGCTTCGCGCGGTCTGGGCAACCAGATCGACGAGGCGCTGAAAGCCTATCGTCGTAACGGCGACCTGACCCCGGTTCGCGAAGCGATGAAGATCGGCTATGGCGACGAGACCTACGGTGAGATCATCGAAGGTATGGATGACGAAGCGTTCATCGAGAGCGCCGAAGCCGTCCGCACCGGCGTTCCGATCGCGACCCCGGTCTTCGACGGCGCCAAGGAGGCCGACATCAACGACGCGCTCAAGCGTGCGGGCTTCAACGAATCCGGTCAGTCGATCGTGTTCGATGGCCGCACCGGCGAGCAGTTCGCGCGGCAGGTCACGGTGGGTGTGAAGTACTTCCTGAAGCTTCACCACCTCGTCGATGACAAGATGCACGCCCGTTCGACCGGTCCGTACTCGCTCGTCACGCAGCAGCCGCTGGGTGGTAAGGCGCAGTTCGGCGGTCAGCGTCTCGGGGAGATGGAGGTCTGGGCTCTGGAAGCTTACGGCGCCGCCTACACCCTGCAGGAGATGCTGACGGTGAAGTCGGATGACGTGGCAGGCCGGACGAAGGTCTACGAGTCGATCGTCAAAGGTGAGGACAACTTCGAAGCCGGCGTGCCGGAGTCGTTCAACGTTCTCGTCAAAGAGGTCCGGGGCCTCGGCCTCAACATGGAACTCCTGGACGCGGAGGATGAGGAGTGAGGGCTTCGGCCCTCCTCTAAGCCCTTCCGCCCTCATTCAAGGATTTACAGATGAACCAGGAACTGACCCAAAACCCGTTCAACCCGCTCGCGCAGCCGAAGGCGTTTGACGAGATCAAGATCTCGCTCGCCTCGCCGGAGCGGATCCTGAGCTGGTCCTTCGGTGAAATCAAAAAGCCGGAAACCATCAACTACCGTACGTTCAAGCCCGAGCGTGACGGTCTGTTCTGCGCGCGCATCTTTGGCCCGATCAAAGACTACGAATGCCTGTGCGGCAAATATAAGCGCATGAAGTATCGCGGCGTCGTCTGCGAGAAATGCGGCGTCGAAGTCACCCTCCAGAAAGTGCGCCGCGAGCGTATGGGCCACATCGAACTGGCCTCGCCCGTCGCTCACATCTGGTTCCTCAAATCGCTGCCTTCGCGCATCGGCCTGATGTTGGACATGACGCTGCGCGACCTCGAGCGTATCCTCTACTTCGAAAACTTCGTGGTGATCGAGCCGGGTCTGACCGACCTGCAATACGGTCAGCTGATGTCCGAAGAAGAGTATCTCGACGCGCAGGACACCTACGGCGCGGATGCTTTCACCGCCAATATCGGCGCGGAAGCGATCCGTGAAATGCTTGCTGGCATCGATCTCGAAGCCACGGCCGAGCAGCTCCGCGAGGAGCTGAAGGAAGCCACCGGCGAGCTGAAGCCGAAGAAGATCATCAAGCGTCTGAAGATCGTCGAGTCGTTCCTCGAGTCGGGCAACCGTCCCGAGTGGATGGTGCTGACCGTGCTTCCGGTGATCCCGCCGGAACTGCGTCCGCTCGTCCCGCTCGATGGTGGCCGGTTCGCGACTTCGGATCTCAACGATCTCTATCGTCGTGTGATCAACCGGAACAACCGTCTCAAGCGTCTGATCGAACTGCGTGCGCCCGACATCATCGTGCGCAACGAAAAGCGGATGCTGCAGGAATCGGTCGATGCGCTGTTCGACAACGGCCGTCGCGGCCGCGTCATCACGGGCACCAACAAGCGCCCGCTGAAGTCGCTCTCGGACATGCTGAAAGGTAAGCAGGGTCGCTTCCGTCAGAACCTTCTGGGTAAGCGCGTCGACTTCTCGGGTCGTTCGGTCATCGTGACCGGCCCGGAACTCAAGCTGCACCAGTGCGGTCTGCCGAAGAAGATGGCGCTCGAACTCTTCAAGCCCTTCATCTACTCGCGCCTTGAGGCCAAAGGCCTGTCGAGCACCGTGAAGCAGGCAAAGAAGCTGGTCGAGAAAGAGCGTCCCGAAGTGTGGGATATCCTCGACGAGGTCATCCGCGAGCACCCGGTTCTGCTGAACCGTGCGCCGACGCTGCACCGTCTGGGTATCCAGGCGTTCGAACCGATGCTGATCGAAGGCAAGGCGATCCAGCTGCACCCGCTCGTCTGTTCGGCGTTCAACGCTGACTTCGACGGTGACCAGATGGCCGTCCACGTCCCGCTCTCGCTGGAAGCCCAGCTGGAAGCGCGCGTGCTGATGATGTCGACGAACAACGTTCTGTCGCCCGCCAACGGCGCGCCGATCATCGTTCCTTCGCAGGATATGATTCTGGGTCTCTACTACGTGACCATGGAACGCGAAGGCATGAAGGGCGAAGGCATGTCCTTCTCCTCGGTCGAGGAAGTGGAGCACGCGCTCAACTCTGGCGAAGTGCATCTGCACGCCAAGATCACCGCGCGGATCAAGCAGATCGACGAAACAGGTAACGAGGTCTACCAGCGTTTCGAGACCACGCCCGGCCGGGTGCGCCTCGGCGCGCTGCTGCCGCTGAACGCGAAAGCTCCGTTCGAGCTGGTGAACCGTCTTCTGCGTAAGAAAGACGTGCAGAACACGATCGACACCGTCTACCGCTATTGCGGTCAGAAAGAGTCGGTCATCTTCTGCGACCAGATCATGGGCATGGGCTTCAAGGAAGCGTTCAAGGCGGGCATCTCGTTCGGCAAGGACGACATGGTGATCCCGGACAACAAGTGGGACATCGTCGAAACCGTCCGCGACCAGGTCAAGGACTTCGAACAGCAATACATGGACGGTCTGATCACCCAGGGTGAGAAGTACAACAAGGTCGTCGATGCGTGGTCGAAGTGTAACGACAAGGTCACCGACGCGATGATGAACACCATCTCGGCGCCGAAATACGACGAGAACGGTGCCGAGCAGGAACCGAACTCGGTCTACATGATGGCCCACTCGGGTGCGCGTGGCTCGGTGACGCAGATGAAGCAGCTGGGCGGCATGCGTGGCCTCATGGCCAAGCCGAACGGCGAGATCATCGAGACGCCGATCATCTCGAACTTCAAGGAAGGTCTGACCGTTCTTGAATACTTCAACTCGACTCACGGCGCCCGTAAGGGTCTGTCGGATACCGCACTGAAGACGGCGAACTCGGGGTACCTGACCCGTCGTCTGGTGGACGTCGCTCAGGACTGCATCGTGCGTACGCATGATTGCGGCACCGACCGCGCGATCACCGCGTCGGCGGCTGTGAACGACGGCGAAGTCGTCGCTCCGATCTCGGAGCGCGTGCTGGGCCGTGTCGCAGCGGATGATGTGACAGTTCCGGGCGAGGACGAAGTGATCGTCCGCGCCGGCGAGCTGATCGACGAGCGCAAGGCCGACGCGATCGAGCAGGCGGGCGTCCAATCCGTCCGTATCCGCTCGGCGCTGACCTGTGAGGCCGAAGAGGGCGTTTGCGCGCTCTGCTACGGTCGCGACCTCGCACGCGGTACGCTGGTGAACCAAGGCGAAGCGGTGGGCATCATCGCCGCGCAGTCCATCGGTGAACCCGGTACGCAGCTGACGATGCGGACCTTCCACCTGGGCGGTGTTGCTCAGGGTGGCTCGCAGTCGTTCCTCGAGGCCAGCCAGGAAGGCAAGATCGAGTTCCGTAACGCCAACATCATCCTCAACGAGATGGACGAGCAGATCGTCATGGGCCGGAACATGCAGATCGTGATCGTGAACGATCAGGGTGACGAGCTTGCCTCGCACAAGATCGGCTACGGCACCAAGGTCTTCGTGAAGGATGGCGAAACGGTCAAGCGCGGCGACAAGCTGATCGAATGGGATCCCTACACCCTGCCGATCATCGCCGAGAAGCCCGGTAAGGTGCGCTTCGTGGACCTCATCTCGGGTATCTCCGTTCGCGAGGATACCGACGATGCGACCGGCATGACCCAGAAGATCGTGTCCGACTGGCGCGCTGCGCCCAAGGGCAACGATCTGAAGCCGGAAGTTCTGATCCTCGGCGAGGATGGCGAACCGGTCCGCAACGAAGCGGGCAACCCGGTGACCTATACCATGTCGGTGGACGCGATCCTCTCGGTGGAAGACGGTCAGGACGTGAAGGCGGGCGACGTCGTTGCGCGTATTCCGCGCGAAGGCGCCAAGACGAAGGACATCACCGGTGGTCTGCCGCGTGTGGCCGAACTCTTCGAGGCACGCCGTCCTAAGGATCACGCGATCATCGCCGAAATCGATGGCTATGTGCGCTTCGGCAAGGACTACAAGAACAAGCGTCGGATCGCGATCGATCCGCGTGACGAGGGTCTGGAGCCGGCAGAGTACATGGTGCCGAAAGGCAAGCACATCCCGGTGCAGGAAGGCGACTTCGTGCAGAAGGGTGACTACATCATGGATGGCAACCCGGCGCCGCACGACATCCTGCGCATCATGGGGATCGAGGCTCTGGCCGACTACCTCATCAACGAGGTGCAGGACGTCTATCGACTGCAGGGCGTGAAGATCAACGACAAGCACATCGAGGTGATCGTTCGCCAGATGCTGCAGAAGATCGAGATCCTCGACTCCGGCGATACGACGCTCCTCAAGGGCGAACATGTCGACAAGGTCGAGTTCGACGAGGAGAACGACAAGGTCGCGGCCCGTGGTGGGCGTCCGGCGCATGGCGAACCCGTGCTGCTCGGCATCACCAAGGCGTCGCTGCAGACCCGGTCGTTCATCTCGGCGGCCTCCTTCCAGGAGACGACCCGCGTCCTCACCGAAGCCTCGGTGCAGGGCAAACGCGACAAGCTCGTGGGCCTCAAGGAGAACGTCATCGTCGGCCGTCTGATCCCGGCGGGTACCGGTGGCGCGACCACCAAGGTCCGCAAGATCGCGACCGAGCGCGACTCCAAGGTCATCCAGCAGCGTCAGGCCGAGGCGGAAGCCGCGGCAGCGCTGGCGGCTCCGACCGAGGAAGAAGCCGATTTCGGTCCGGTCGAGACGCCCGAAAGCCGCGATTGATCCAACTCCGGTTGGAGACGATATGACACACCCCCGCGCGATCGCTCGCGCGGGGGTTTTTCTTTGCGCGAACCCGATCCGTGGGGCAGTGTAACGTCGAAAGGCGAAAGCCTGTTTGCCGGAGGAGGGACCCCGATGATCCGCTTTGTCACCCCGTTTGCGCTGAGCGCGTTGATCGCGTTGCCTGCTTTCGCAGGAGCCTATCAGGATGCGGAGGCCCAGCTGCGCAAGGCCTATGGGGCCTATCGTGCGGCGCTGTTCCTGTCGAACCAGGGCAAGCAGGCGGAAACCAAGGCCGCGCTCGATCGCTTCGTCGGAGAGTGGCAGACCCTGTCGAACGAATGGACCGCTTCGCCGCCGCCGCAATATGCCGATGACGCGGTTCTCGGCGCGACTTTCGACAAAGTCAGCGAGCTTGCGGCGAAGGCCGAGGAAGAGGTGGCCGCCGGGAACCTGCCCGAGGCGCATGAGACCCTCGAAGGGGTGCGTGAGAGCATCGGCGATCTGCACCTGCGCAACGGTGTCGTCGGCTTCTCGGACCGGATGAATGCCTATCACGCGGAAATGGAAAAGGTGCTCGCCCGCGATTACGTCGGGATGGGCGGCGAGGGCGCGCGCCAGTTGATCGCGGATGCCTCGCTTCTGAGCTACCTCGCGGCGCAGGTCGTCAAGCATCCGGCGCCGGAGGCCGACGCCGATATGAGCTATCAAAAACTCGTGGACGGCTTCGCGGTCTCCGTCGCGTTTTTCTATGATGCGGCGATGGCGGGCGACATGGAGCGCGCGATGGAGATGCGAAACGCCCTCAAAGCGAGCTACGCGCAGCTTTTCGCGAAATTCGGCTGATCGGCCACAGGGGGGCGGCTGTCCCGGCATGATCCGTTTACAAGACCGGGTCGCAGGTCTAATAGAGCCGCACCTTCGGCGCTACCGTGGCGCAGCGACAAAAGAGTTCTGGCACCCATGCCCGAGATTTCCATCGTCATCCCGGCAAAGAACGAGGCGCCCAACATCGCGGGGCTCCTCGACGAGATCGACGCCGCCTGCGCGCCGGTTTGCGACTACGAGGTGATCGTGGTCGATGACGGCTCGGATGACGGGATGGACCAGATTCTGCGCGAGCGCATGGAGACCCATCCGAACCTGCGTCTGCTGCAGCATTTGAACGCCGCCGGTCAGCGGGCTTCGGGCGGTCAGAGCGCGGGCGTGCATTCGGGCGTTCGGGCCGCGAAGGGCCACATCATCTGCACGCTCGATGGTGACGGTCAGAACCCGCCGTCGGAACTGCCTGCGCTTATGGCGCCGCTGCGCGCCGAGGGCTCCGAGATGATCGGGCTGGTCGCGGGGCAACGCGTCGGGCGGCAGGACACGATGTCGAAGAAGCTGGCGTCCAAGCTCGCGAACAAGATCCGCGGCGCGATCCTCAAGGATGGAACCCGCGACACCGGTTGCGGCCTCAAGGCATTCCGGCGCGAGGCGTTCCTGGCGCTGCCCTATTTCGACCATATGCATCGCTACCTCCCCGCGCTGTTCTCGCGCGATGGGTGGCAGGTGGCCCATGTCGACGTGGCCCACCGCTCGCGCGGCGGCGGCAGCTCGAATTACAACAATCTGCAGCGCGGTCTTGTCGGCATCGTCGACCTGATGGGCGTTGCGTGGCTTCTCCGTCGGCGCAAGAAAGCGCAGCCCGGAGAAGTGGCGCGCGAGGAGTGACGCCGATGGACTGGCTGATGGATATGCTTCACGTGGAAAGCATAGTCGAGCTGTGGTGGGTCCTGTTCGGCCTGCTTGCGCAGCTGATGTTCACCGGGCGGTTTCTCGTCCAGTGGATTGCCTCCGAGCGCAAGGGCGAATCCGTAGTGCCCATTTCGTTCTGGTATTTCTCGGTCGCGGGCGGTGCGATGCTGCTGACCTATGCGCTCTATCGCAGAGACCCGGTTTTCGTTCTCGGCCAGTCGCTCGGGGTGTTCATCTACGGGCGCAATCTGTGGCTGATCTATGCCAAGCGTCGGCGCGAAGCTTGATCGCGGGGCGGATCGGGACGGCTGGTTCCTCCCGACCCTGATCGTCGTCGCCGCGGCCACTGCGCTGCGGCTCGTATTCCTGGCGTTCAACAAAACCGATCTCTTCGTCGACGAGGCGCAATACTGGCTTTGGGGCCAGCATCTCGACTTCGGCTATTATTCTAAGCCGCCGCTGATCGGCTGGCTGCTTCGGGCGGTGACCGATCTGGCGGGCTCCGATGCGCCGTTCTGGGTGCGGATGCCGGGCGCCATTCTGCACGGAATCACGGCGCTGGTACTTGGCGCCTTGGGAGCCCGGATCGCATCGCGTCGGGTCGCGATCTGGTCGGCTGCGATCTATGTGACGCTGCCCTTCGTCGCGCTCGGCTCGGTGCTGATCTCGACCGATACGGTGATGGCGCCCTTCTACGCGTTAAGCTTGCTGTTCCTGCACCGCGCGGGCGGTAGCCGCCATTGGTCGGACGCGCTGGCCGCGGGGCTGACGGCAGGGCTGGCCTTCATGGCGAAATACGCTGCAATCTACCTGATCCCCGGTCTGGCGCTGGCTGCACTTGTCGCGCCGGCATGGCGGATCGGCTGGCGCAATACGGGGATTGCGGCGCTGGCGTTCGGGCTCGTGATCGCGCCGAACGTGGTCTGGAACCTCACCCATGGCCTGACCACGGTCTCGCATACGATGGATAACGTCGGCTGGGTCCGCGAAGGGGCCGAGCTGAATTTCAGCTCGATGCTCGAGTTCGTCGCCTCGCAATTCGCCGTCTTCGGGCCGGTGACGATGGTGGCATTGCTGATCGGCTATGCGAGTTGGGGCGACCCGGCGAAGCGCGGGCTGGCGATGCTCTCGGTGCCGCCGCTGGTCGCGGTGACGCTCGAGGCGCTCTTGGACCGGGCCTATGCCAATTGGGCGGTCGCCGCCTATTTCGCCGGAACCGTTCTGGCGGCGATGGTTCTGCGCGACATCTGGCGCTGGATTGCAATCCTGATCAACGGTCTGATCGCGCTGTCGATCCCGCTGCTGACCGTCCTCGCACCCTATCCGCAAAAAGACGGCGCGCCGCTTCTGAAGCGGTGGTTGGGGCAGGCCGATCTGAGCCGCCAGATCCTGACGCTCGCGAAAGAGGCCGATGTTCCGGTGTATGCCAGCAATCGCGCAATCCTCGCCGATCTGTTCTATACGGGGCAGGGCGCGGGCGTGACCGTCTACGCACCGAGGCCCGTCGTGCGGGCCGACAGCTATTACGAGCAGATGTGGCCCTTGCCACAGGACTACAACGGCCGCCTACTTCTGATCGCCAACAGCCCGCCCGATTGCGGCAGCGGCCCGGTCTCGCCGGCGGCGCAGCTCGACGCGACGGGGACTTGGGCCGATAAGGGATATGCGGCTTATCTGGTGGAGGCGCGCTGTGTCCGTTCCGAAAATTGATATGAGCTTTGCCGTCCGGCTGCTGCTGGCGGCGTGGATCGGAGGCTTCCTGCTGTTCCGCCTGGTGCCGGAACTCGATCTGGGCACCGCCGGGCTGTTCTACCGGGCAGGGGAGGGGTTCACGGTCATCACCAACCCGCTCTGGGAATGGCTGCGCCAGCGGATCTGGGATATCTCCATCGTGCTGTTCGTCGTCTCGCTCGTGGCGTGGCCATGGGCGGGGTTGCGCCATCGCACGGTGCTGCGTTTGCCTGCGCGGATCTGGGCCTTCATCTGCCTTCTCTATCTGCTTGGTCCGATCGTGGTCGTGAACGGCGTGCTGAAGGCGAATTCCGGGCGAGCGCGACCTGCGAATGTTGATCTATTCGGCGGCGCGCATCACTTCAGCCTGCCGGGCACCTTCACCGATCAATGCTCGCGGAACTGCTCGTTCGTGTCGGGCGAGGTCGCGGCGGCAGTTGCGCTGGGGCTGCTGATATGGCTCGGCGCAGAGCTGTGGCGGGCGCACCTGCCACGCTGGGGCGTGCTCTATCTGCGCGCAGTCGGCGTCTTCGTCGCGGTCTTCATCATCGTGCAGCGGATCGGCACCGGACGGCACTTTCTGTCCGACACCTATTTCGCCGGACTGGTAAGCCTTACGGTGGCCTGGCTGCTCTGGGGAATCCTCTTCGCAGGGTGGGGCGCGCGGCTTGTGGCGCAAGTGCGCGGCGAGGCCCGGCGCGAGAGTTGACAACCCAGACGACTCCCCCTATACGCCGCGCTACCTGACGGGTGAAGTCTGCCCGAAGGGTCGCCGATTTCTAGTGGTCATGATCCGGGCCTTCGCCCCGATCCTCTGGAATTCAACGCATTCGCCGCGGTCCTCGGGCCGGGGAGGAATGCGATTTGGCGTTTTCGCGAATCCGCGCGGAAACGCGTCGAGAAGTGGCGCCTCCGGAAACGGGGCGAGTATTGACAGCAGAACGGGGAACCGAATGCCGACGATCCAACAGCTGATCCGCAAACCGCGGCAGCCCAAGGTGAAGCGCTCTAAGTCGCAGCACCTCCAAGAATGCCCGCAAAAGCGTGGCGTGTGCACGCGCGTCTACACTACGACGCCGAAGAAACCGAACTCCGCTATGCGTAAGGTTGCCAAGGTGCGCCTGACGAATGGCTTCGAGGTCATCTCCTACATCCCGGGCGAGAAGCACAACCTCCAGGAGCACTCCGTTGTGCTCATTCGTGGCGGCCGTGTGAAAGACCTTCCGGGCGTTCGTTACCACATCCTGCGCGGTGTGCTCGATACGCAAGGTGTTAAAGACCGTCGTCAACGCCGTTCGAAATACGGCGCGAAGCGTCCGAAGTAAGGAGATCTCGAGATGTCTCGTCGTCACGCCGCTGAGAAGCGCGAAGTCCTGCCCGACGCCAAATATGGCGATCGCGTGCTGACCAAATTCATGAACAACCTGATGATCGACGGCAAGAAGTCCGCCGCCGAGAAAATCGTCTACAACGCGCTCAACCGCGTTGAGGGCAAGCTCAAGCGTGAGCCCATCGAGGTGTTCCACGAAGCCCTCGACAACGTGAAGCCTTCGGTCGAAGTGCGTTCGCGTCGTGTGGGTGGTGCCACCTATCAGGTTCCGGTCGAGGTGCGCCCGACCCGCCGCGAAGCGCTGGCCATCCGCTGGCTCATCGCTGCCGCCAAGTCCCGCAACGAGAACACCATGGAAGAGCGCCTCGCCGGCGAACTCCTCGATGCCGTGAACTCGCGTGGTTCCGCGGTCAAGAAGCGCGAAGACACCCACAAGATGGCCGACGCGAACAAAGCGTTCAGCCATTATCGCTGGTAATAACGGAAGGACGCCACCATGGCTCGCGAATATCCCCTAAAGCGTTATCGCAACTTCGGGATCATGGCGCATATCGACGCTGGTAAAACCACGACGACCGAGCGCATCCTGTTCTACACCGGCAAGTCGCACAAGATCGGCGAAGTGCACGACGGTGCTGCTACCATGGACTGGATGGAGCAAGAGGCCGAGCGCGGCATCACCATCACCTCGGCAGCTACCACGACTTTCTGGCAGTGGCAGGAAGATCCGACCGCCGAAGGTACGGATGATACCAAGTTCCGTATGAACATCATCGACACCCCCGGCCACGTCGACTTCACCATCGAGGTGGAGCGTTCGCTGGCCGTGCTCGACGGCGCTGTCGCGCTGCTCGACGGGAACGCCGGTGTTGAGCCGCAGACCGAGACCGTGTGGCGTCAGGCTGACCGCTACAAGGTTCCGCGCCTCGTCTTCGTCAACAAGATGGACAAGATCGGCGCGGACTTCTTCAACTGCGTGAAGATGATCAAGGACCGCACCGGTGCGACTCCGGTTCCGGTGAACTTCCCGATCGGTGCCGAAGATCAACTCGAAGGCATCGTCGACCTGGTCACCATGGAAGAGTGGGTCTGGAAAGGCGAAGATCTGGGCGCTGCCTGGGTGCGTCAGCCGATCCGTGACGATCTGAAGGCGACCGCGGACGAATGGCGTTCGCACCTCATCGAGAACGCCGTCGAGCAAGACGACGACGCGATGATGGCCTATCTCGAAGGCGAAGAGCCCGATATCCCGACGCTGCGCAACCTGATCCGCAAGGGCACGCTGTCGCTGTCCTTCGTTCCGGTTCTCGGTGGTTCGGCCTTCAAGAACAAGGGTGTCCAGCCGCTGCTCAACGCCGTGGTCGACTTCCTGCCCTCGCCGCTCGACGTGCCCGCCTACATGGGCTTCTCGCCGGACGACGAGACGGAAACCCGCAACATCGCACGTCATGCCTCGGACGAAGAGCCCCTGTCGGGTCTCGCGTTCAAGATCATGAACGACCCCTTCGTGGGTTCGCTCACCTTCACGCGCCTCTACTCGGGCACGCTGAAGAAGGGCGACTCGATCCTGAACTCGACCAAAGGTCGTAAAGAGCGCATCGGTCGTATGATGATGATGCACTCGAACAACCGGACCGAGATCGAAGAAGCCTATGCGGGCGACATCATCGCGCTGGCCGGTCTCAAAGAGACCACCACCGGTGACACGCTGTGCGACCCGAACAACCAGGTCGTTCTCGAAACGATGACCTTCCCCGATCCGGTGATCGAGATCGCCGTGGAGCCGAAGTCGAAAGCCGACCAGGAAAAGATGGGCCTCGCCCTTCAGCGCCTGGCAGCCGAAGACCCGTCCTTCCGCGTCGAAACCGACCTCGAGTCGGGCCAGACCATCATGAAGGGCATGGGCGAACTTCACCTCGACATCCTGGTCGACCGCATGAAGCGCGAGTTCAAGGTCGAGGCGAATATCGGTGCGCCGCAGGTGGCCTATCGCGAGACGATCAGCCACGCGACCGAGATCGACTACACGCACAAGAAGCAGACCGGCGGTACCGGTCAGTTCGCGCGCGTCAAGCTCGAGATCTCGCCGACCGAGCCGGGCGAAGGTTATTCGTTCGAGAGCCGCATCGTTGGTGGTGCTGTTCCGAAGGAATACATCCCGGGCGTCGAAAAGGGCATCAAGTCGGTCATGGACTCCGGTCCGCTGGCAGGCTTCCCGGTGATCGACTTCAAGGTTGCGCTGGTTGACGGTGCATTCCACGACGTCGACTCCTCGGTGCTCGCCTTCGAAATCGCGTCGCGTGCCGCGATGCGTGAAGGTCTGCGCAAGGCTGGCGCGAAGCTGCTCGAGCCGATGATGAAAGTCGAAGTGGTGACCCCGGAAGAATATACCGGTGGCATCATTGGCGACCTGACCTCGCGTCGGGGCCAGGTGCAAGGTCAGGACACCCGCGGCAACGCGGTCGTCGTGAACGCCTTCGTGCCGCTCGCCAACATGTTCGGCTACATCAACAACCTGCGTTCGATGTCCTCGGGCCGTGCGGTCTTCACGATGCTCTTCAGCCATTACGAAGCCGTGCCGCAGAACATCTCGGACGAGATTCAGAAGAAATACGCGTAAGGGACGCGCGCCGGGGAGACCCGGCGCCTTTCCCACCCAACGCACTGACAGGAGGCCATCATGGCAAAGGAAAAGTTTGAACGTAACAAACCGCACGTCAACATCGGCACGATTGGCCACGTTGACCACGGCAAGACGACGCTGACGGCTGCGATCACGAAGTATTTCGGTGATTTCCGCGCGTATGACCAGATCGACGGCGCGCCGGAAGAGAAAGCCCGCGGCATCACGATCTCGACCGCGCACGTGGAGTACGAGACCGAGTCGCGTCACTACGCGCACGTCGACTGCCCCGGCCACGCCGACTACGTGAAGAACATGATCACGGGTGCCGCGCAGATGGACGGCGCGATCCTGGTCGTGAACGCAGCTGACGGCCCGATGCCGCAGACGCGCGAGCACATCCTGCTCGGCCGCCAGGTCGGCATCCCGGCGATGGTCGTGTACCTGAACAAGGTTGACCAGGTCGACGACGAGGAGCTGCTCGAGCTCGTGGAAATGGAAGTTCGTGAACTTCTGTCGTCCTACGACTTCCCCGGCGACGATATCCCGATCATCAAGGGTTCGGCTCTGGCCGCGATGGAAGGCCGTGATCCGGAAATCGGCGAGAACTCGATCCGTGCGCTGATGGAAGCTGTCGACAGCTACATCCCGACGCCGGAGCGCGCCGTGGACCAGCCCTTCCTGATGCCGATCGAAGACGTGTTCTCGATCTCGGGTCGTGGTACGGTTGTGACCGGCCGCGTCGAGCGTGGCGTGATCAACGTCGGCGACGAACTGGAAATCGTGGGCATCCGCGACACCTCGAAGACGACCTGCACGGGCGTCGAGATGTTCCGCAAGCTGCTGGACCGTGGTGAAGCTGGCGACAACATCGGCGCGCTGCTGCGCGGCATCGACCGTGACGGCGTCGAGCGTGGTCAGGTTCTGTGCAAGCCGGGTTCGGTGAAGCCGCACACGAAGTTCGAAGCTGAAGCCTACATCCTCACCAAAGAGGAAGGTGGCCGTCACACCCCGTTCTTCGCGAACTACCGTCCGCAGTTCTACTTCCGCACGACGGACGTGACCGGCACCGTGACGCTGCCCGAGGGCACCGAGATGGTGATGCCGGGCGACAATCTGAAGTTCGAAGTCGAACTGATCGCTCCGATCGCGATGGAAGACGGTCTGCGCTTCGCAATCCGCGAAGGCGGCCGCACCGTCGGCGCCGGCGTGGTGTCGAAAATCATCGAGTGATCGGTGGTTTCGGGGCCCACTCCGGGGTCCCGAAAACGACAGTTGGAAAGAATCTGAATGGTGCGCCGAAAGGCGCGCCATTCGCTCTTGACAGACTCAGGGTGACGCCATAGAGGACGCGCCTGATCTGCCAAGATTTATAGGTTCGATGCAGGCGCTACATTCGGTGCCGTCTGCCTCTCAACCTTCACGCCATGCGAAGAGGCATGACATATGACCGGCCAAAATATCCGCATCCGGCTCAAGGCGTTCGATTACCGCGTGCTGGACGCCAGCACCCAGGAAATCGTGAACACCGCGAAGCGCACGGGTGCCCAGGTTCGCGGGCCCATCCCGCTCCCGAACAAGATCGAGAAATTCACGGTTCTGCGTGGTCCGCACATCGACAAGAAGTCGCGCGACCAGTGGGAAATCCGGACGCATAAGCGTCTTCTCGACATCGTCGATCCGACCCCCCAGACCGTGGACGCGCTGATGAAGCTCGACCTCGCAGCGGGCGTCGACGTCGAGATCAAGGTGTAAGGAGGGCATTATGCTGCGGACTGGTGTTATCGCCAAGAAGCTGGGCATGACCCGGCTCTTCCTTGAGGACGGCAAGCAGGTTCCTGTGACCGTTCTCCAACTCGACAAGCTTCAGGTGGTGGCTCAGCGCACTTCCGAGACCGACGGCTACACGGCCGTTCAGCTCGGCGCTGGTGAAGCCAAGGCCAAGCGTACGACCGCCGCCCTGCGTGGTCACTTCGCGAAAGCCAATGTCGCCCCGAAGCGCAAGGTCGCGGAATTCCGCGTCGCTGAAGAAAATCTGATCGAAGTGGGCGAGGAAATCACCGCGAACCACTATTTCGAAGGTCAGTTCGTGGATATCGCGGGCACCTCGATCGGTAAGGGTTTCGCCGGTGCGATGAAGCGTCACAACTTCGGCGGTCTGCGCGCCACGCACGGCGTGTCGATCTCGCACCGCTCGCACGGTTCGACCGGCCAGTGTCAGGACCCGGGTAAAGTGTTCAAGGGCAAGAAGATGGCCGGTCACCTCGGTGCCGTCCGTGTCACGACCCAGAACCTTCAGGTCGTCAAGACCGATGCCGACCGTGGCCTGATCATGGTCAAGGGTTCGGTTCCGGGCGCCAAAGGTGGCTGGGTGACGGTCAAGGATGCGGTCAAGAAGCCGCTTTCCGAGAACATCATCTACCCCGCCGCGCTGAAGTCGGCTGCCGAAGCCGCTGCGAAAGCTGCCGAAGAAGCCGCTGCCGCCGCTGCCGCCGAGGCCGAAGCCGAAGCTCAGCGTCTCGCCGAGGAGCAGGCCGCTCAGGAAGCTGCCGCGCTGAAGGAAGCCGAAGCGTCGATCGAAGCCGATAAAGGCGAAGACGGCGGCGAAGCGCCCGAAGGAGACAAAGAATGAAACTCGATGTGATCAAGCTCGACGCCGGCAAGGCCGGTTCGATTGACCTCGCCGACGAGATCTTCGGGCTCGAGCCGCGTGCGGACATCCTGCATCGCGTCGTGCGCTGGCAGCGCGCGAAGGCTCAGCAGGGCACCCACTCGGTTCTCACCCGCTCGGAGGTCAGCTACTCGACCAAGAAGATCTACCGTCAGAAGGGCACCGGTGGCGCACGTCACGGTTCCCGCAAGGCGCCGATCTTCCGCAAGGGTGGTGTCTACAAGGGTCCGACCCCGCGCAGCCACGCTCATGACCTGCCCAAGAAGTTCCGGGCTCTAGGTCTGAAGCACGCGCTGTCGTCGAAAGCCGCCGCTGGCAAACTGATCGTCCTGGAGGACGCGCAGCTCGCCGAAGCCAAGACCAAGCTGCTGGCGAAAGCCGCCAAGGAGCTGGGCTGGAAGAAGGTGCTGGTGATCGACGGGGCCGAGGTGAACGAGAACTTCGCCCAAGCCGCGCGCAACATCGACGGCATCGATGTGCTGCCTTCGATGGGCGCCAACGTGTATGACATCCTCAAGCGTGACACGCTCGTGCTCACGAAGGCGGGTGTCGAAGCTCTGGAGGCTCGTCTGAAATGAGCGCGAAACCCGAACATTACGACGTGATCGTCAAGCCGGTCATCACCGAGAAGGCCACAATGGCCTCGGAGAACGGCGCTGTTGTTTTCGAAGTGGCGAAAGACGCTTCGAAGCCGCAGATCAAAGAAGCTGTCGAGACTCTCTTCGGCGTCAAGGTGAAGGCGGTCAACACCACCATCACCAAGGGCAAGACCAAGCGCTTCCGGGGCACCCCCGGCCGTCGCTCGGACTTCAAGAAAGCCTACGTGACGCTGGAAGAAGGCAACACGATCGACGTCACCACCGGCCTGTAATCCGGTACGACCGAGACATTGGAAAGGCCCTCGTGATCGCGGGGGCCTTTTCGTTTGCGGAGTTGGATTAGGGGCTTGCCTCTTATGGGGCGCCCGGGTGGCCAGCCCGGGCAGCGCCCACCACTCACTTCTCCCGCAGGTAGCTCTCAGAGACATAGCCGCGCAGGTTGCGCGCGACGTCGAGCGAGACGTTGCACCAGCGGGTATTGCCGCTGCGCTCGCAGCTGCGCACATGGACGATTGCGCCGTTGGGAAGCCCCAGGATTACCTTGTAGCCGGTGCCGGGGCCTGCGCGCAGTTTCAGCATGTCCTGCCCCTTCACCCCGGCGACCTCATAGGTGCCGCGCCACGCGTCGGCGAGGGTCGGGGTGGCGAGGGTGGCTGCCGCGCAGAGCGGAGCGGCGAGCAGAATTGCTCGGGTTGGACGCATCGATTTTCTCCTGTTATGTCGTCTGCCTCGGGGGCCATTTTGCCTGCCCGGACCGCGAAGCGCCAGTTGCTTGGGCCATCGCGTGTAAAAACAGGCCAAGGCTATAGACTCACCCCCATAAGCCTGCTACATCGCGCCAGTCTCGCGGCCTCGGATTCGTTCCGGGGCCCGTGATTTTTGAATTCGGGGACCTTCGGGGCCCTATACACACAGACAGGCGAGGCAACTCGCCGCAAACCAACGGAAGACAGAAAGCATGGCACTCAAGTCGTATAAGCCGACGACGCCGGGCCAGCGTGGGCTGGTTCTGATCGACCGTTCGGAGCTTTGGAAAGGCCGTCCGGTCAAAGCCCTCACTGAGGGTTTGACCAAGTCGGGTGGCCGGAACAACACCGGGCGGATCACGATGTGGCACAAGGGTGGTGGCGCGAAGCGTCTCTACCGCATCGTCGATTTCAAGCGTCGCAAGTTCGATGTTCATGGCACCGTCGAGCGGATCGAATACGATCCGAACCGGACCGCCTTCATCGCGCTGATCAATTATGAAGATGGTGAGCAGGCCTACATCCTCGCACCCCAGCGTCTCGCTGTTGGTGACAAGGTCGTTTCGGGCTCGCGTCACGACGTCAAGCCGGGCAACGCGATGCCGTTCTCGGGCATGCCGATCGGTACCATCGTCCACAACGTCGAACTGAAGCCCGGCAAGGGTGGCCAGATCGCACGCGCCGCGGGCACCTACGCCCAGTTCGTCGGTCGTGACGGCGGCTACGCTCAGCTGCGTCTTTCGTCGGGCGAACTGCGCCTCGTGCGTCAGGAATGCATGGCGACCATCGGTGCCGTGTCGAACGCCGACCACTCGAACCAGAACCTCGGTAAAGCCGGTCGTAAGCGCCACATGGGTGTTCGTCCGACCGTCCGCGGTGTCGCGATGAACCCGATCGACCACCCGCACGGTGGTGGTGAAGGCCGCACCTCGGGTGGCCGTCATCCGGTTACGCCGTGGGGCAAGCCCACCAAGGGCAAGCGCACGCGCGTCAACAAGAAGACGGACCAGTACATCCTGCGTTCGCGTCACGCGAAGAAGAAGGGTCGCTAACATATGTCTCGTTCTGTTTGGAAAGGCCCCTTCGTTGATGCCTACCTGCTGAAAAAAGCAGAGAAGGCTCGCGAGTCGGGCAAAGGCGACGTCATCAAGATCTGGTCGCGTCGCTCCACCATCCTGCCGCAATTCGTCGGCCTCACCTTTGGGGTCTACAACGGTCAGAAACACATCCCGGTCAACGTCACCGAGGAAATGATCGGCCAGAAGTTCGGTGAATATTCGCCGACCCGCACCTATTACGGGCATGCGGCCGATAAAAAAGCC
The DNA here is from genome assembly GCF_001940525.2 of Thioclava nitratireducens. NCBI lineage: Bacteria > Pseudomonadati > Pseudomonadota > Alphaproteobacteria > Rhodobacterales > Paracoccaceae > Thioclava > Thioclava nitratireducens. The sequence goes on along the minus strand of NZ_CP019437.1, from coordinate 3,705,474 downwards.
AAGAGGAAGTAATCGTCATGGGTAAGGAAAAGAATCCGCGCCGCGTGGCGGAGAACGAAGCGATGGCGAAGACCCGTATGCTTCGCACCTCGCCGCAGAAACTGAACCTCGTCGCCGCGATGATCCGTGGAAAGAAGGTCGACAAGGCCCTTTCGGACCTGACCTTCTCGAAGAAGCGCATCGCGCTCGACGTGAAGAAGTGCCTCCAGTCGGCGATCGCCAACGCAGAGAACAACCACGGCCTGGACGTGGACGAACTCATCGTGGCGGAAGCCTGGGTCGGCAAGAACCTGGTGATGAAGCGTGGCCGTCCGCGGGCGCGTGGTCGCTTCGGCAAGATCATGAAGCCGTTCTCGGAAATCACCATCAAGGTGCGTCAGGTTGAGGAGCAAGCGTAATGGGTCAGAAGGTTAATCCGATCGGCATGCGCCTCCAGGTCAACCGCACCTGGGATAGCCGCTGGTATGCCGACAGCAAGGACTACGGCGACCTGCTGCTCGAGGACATCAAGATCCGCGAGTTCATCCACGAGGAAGCCAAGCAGGCCGGCGTCAGCCGTGTCATCATCGAGCGTCCGCACAAGAAGTGCCGCGTGACCATTCACGCTGCGCGTCCGGGCGTCATCATCGGCAAGAAGGGCGCTGACATCGAAGCGCTCCGCAAGAAGCTGGCGAACTTCACCGACAGCGAGCTGCACCTGAACATTGTCGAAGTCCGCAAGCCGGAACTCGACGCGCAGCTGGTTGCCGAGTCGATCGCTCAGCAGCTCGAGCGTCGTGTCTCGTTCCGTCGCGCCATGAAGCGCGCGGTGCAGAACGCGATGCGCATGGGTGGTCTTGGTATCCGCGTGAACGTCGCTGGCCGTCTGGGCGGCGCCGAGATCGCACGGACCGAGTGGTATCGCGAAGGTCGCGTTCCGCTGCACACCCTGCGTGCCGACATCGACTACGCGCTGTCCGAAGCGTCGACCCCCTACGGGATCATCGGCGTGAAGGTCTGGATCTTCAAAGGCGAGATCATGGAACATGATCCGCAAGCTCGTGACCGCAAGCACGCCGAAGCCCAAGAGGGCCCGGCACCGCGCGGCCCGCGTCGCGATCGCTGAGGGAGTAGATAGTTATGCTGCAACCGAAACGGACGAAGTTCCGCAAGATGCACAAAGGCCGGATTCATGGTGAAGCCAAAGGTGGTTTCGACCTGAACTTCGGTCACTTCGGCCTCAAGGCAGAGGCGCCCGAGCGCGTCACCGCCCGTCAGATCGAAGCTGCGCGTCGTGCGATCACCCGCCACATGAAGCGTCAAGGCCGTGTCTGGATCCGGATCTTCCCGGATACCCCGATCACCGCAAAGCCCACCGAAGTCCGTATGGGTAAAGGTAAGGGTTCGGTCGACCGTTGGGCCGCCAAGGTCAAGCCCGGCCGCGTGATGTTCGAGATCGACGGCGTCAACGAAGTGACCGCTCGCGAGGCTCTGCGCCTCGGCGCGGCCAAGCTTCCGGTGGCCTGCCGCATCGTCGAGCGTCAGGACTGGTAATCCCGGTCTGAAGCTGAAGACAAACGAAAGCCCCGCCAGCGATGGCGGGGCTTTTGCGTATCTGGCGCTGCGATCAGGCGCCGTCGGAAATCCAGCCGTCGATCAGCGCGTCCAGTGCCTTCCAGTCGGTATATTCGATATCTGCATCGAGATCGGCATCGGGATTTTTCTTCGCCACGATCCGGCGCATCACGAACCGGCGGAAAATATCGTATCTCGACGGCAGATAGGCGCCCGCGATCTGTTCCGTCAGATCCGGCGTCCAGCCGGTCGCCGCTTCGAAGTCCTTCAGGATTTTGTCGAGGGCGCGCCAATCCTCTGCGTCATGACCGGCGGCGGCCAGCGAGACCGAGAGAAAGAGGTTCGGGCGGTTCTTGATGATATCGCGTTGTTCGGCGACGAAATCCGCGAAGCGACCCTGATAATGTCCGACATGGATCGAGGCCGCGAGGACGATCCGGTCGAACCGGCCGAGATCCATCCCTTCGGCCTCATCGGTGGAAATCAATTCCGCGGAGTGACCCAGATCCGCGATGCGGTCGGCGACGTGCCGCGCGATTTTGCGGGTTTGCCCCTCGGTCGAGGCATAGGCGACGAGTGTTTTCATGCTGCGCTCCCGGTGTCTGGTTGCGCAGCAAGAAAATCAGGTGAGATGCGGCTTGGCTATGATGGCGATCAAAGCGCCGGGCTCAGTCGACCCATTTGTAATTGAAGCTGACCGAGATCCGCTCGTCTTCGGCCGTGTTCATCGGTACCTCGTGGCGCAGCCAGCTTTCCCAGAGCAGCACCTCACCCGGTTCGGGGGCGATGTAGATGAAGGGCTGCAGCTCGCGCCGGGCGGTCTTGAGGCGGGTAGGGGCCGCCATCATCCGGGCGCTGCGCGGGTCTTCCAGCTTCAGCGCTGAGGCGCCGTCGGGCATTGCGACATAGGTCGTGCCCGAGATCACCGAATGGGGGTGCAGGTGCGAGCTGTGGGTGCCGCCTTCGGGCAGGATGTTGATCCAGAGGTCTTCCAGCACCAGCTTACCCTCGCCCAGATCGAATTCGAGATCTTTGGCAAAGGCCGCAACGTGCTTGTCGAGCGCCTTCACTATGTCCGCGAAGATCGGGAAGCGCCAGGGCAGGTCGGTGAGCGAGGCGTAGGAGGTATAGCCCGGATAGCCGTTCTCCTCGCACCAGTCCTGACCGGCTTCGTCGTCCTCGGCGATGGCGTAGCACGAGGTCTCCAGCTCGTTCGTATCGACCTTGGGGCCGAATTCGGATAGGGAGGCGCGGTAGAGGCGGGTGACGAAAAGGGACTCGATCTGGGATTTGGACTCGGGCATTGGGGGCTCTCGCAACTGGGCGTGGATTTACCCCCCTGTTACGCGAAAGCGGGCCGGAGGCCAAACAATCCTTGCCATATTCGATTCGCTCTGATATTGGCCCCAAGTTCCTGAAATCAGGACCGACATAACCCATCAGAAGTAGGGTCACCCGCGAGGGGCCCTCTGATGCCAAGAAAGGACCCGGGATGAACGCCCAAGAACTCAAGGCGAAGACGCCTGATGAGCTGCGTGACCAGCTCGTCTCGCTGAAGAAAGAAGCCTTCAATCTCCGCTTTCAGCAGGCCACGAACCAGCTCGAGAACACCGCGCGCATGCGTACCGTTCGTCGGGACGTTGCACGGATCAAGACCGTGCTGAACCAAAAAGCCGCTGAAGCCGCGAAGTAAGGAGAGCTTCCTATGCCCAAACGCATCCTGCAAGGTACCGTGACGTCGGACAAGAACGACCAGACCATCACCGTTTCGGTCGAGCGCCGCTTCACGCATCCGGTTCTCAAGAAAACGATCCGGAAGTCCAAGAAATACCGCGCCCACGACGCGGAAAACCAGTTCAAGACCGGTGACATTGTTCGCATCGAAGAGTGCGCGCCGATCTCGAAGACCAAGCGCTGGCGGGTTGTGGTCACGGCGTAAGCCGCGGCCATTTCGCCAGTATTCGAAACCCTGGGGCCCTTACTGCATAGGCGTCCCCAAAGGTCGGGAGTAACCCCATGATCCAGATGCAGACCAATCTGGATGTTGCTGACAACTCCGGCGCTCGCCGGGTTCAGTGCATCAAGGTCCTCGGCGGCTCGCACCGCCGTTACGCATCCGTGGGCGACATCATTGTGGTGTCGGTCAAGGAAGCGATCCCGCGCGGCCGCGTGAAGAAAGGTGACGTCCGCAAGGCCGTCGTCGTGCGCACCGCCAAAGAAGTTCGTCGCGACGATGGCACCGCCATCCGTTTCGACCGCAACGCCGCCGTCATCCTGAACAACGCGGGCGAGCCGGTCGGCACCCGTATCTTCGGGCCGGTCGTGCGTGAGCTGCGTGCGAAGAACTTCATGAAGATCATCTCGCTTGCTCCGGAGGTGCTGTAATGGCTGCTAAGCTCCGCAAAGGCGACAAGGTCGTCGTTCTCGCTGGTAAGGACAAGGGCAAGCAGGGTGAAATCACCTCTGTTGACCCGAAAGCCGGCAAAGCTGTCGTCGACGGCGTGAACGTTGCGATCCGCCACCAGCGTCAGACCCAGTCCAACCAGGGCGGTCGCCAGCCCAAGGCGATGCCGATCGACCTGTCGAACCTGGCTCTGATGGACGCAAACGGCAAAGCCACCCGCGTCGGCTTCCGCGAGGAAGACGGCAAGAAGGTGCGTTACGCCAAGACCACGGGGGATGCGATCTGATGCTCGATCAAGCTACCTACACTCCGCGTCTTCGCGCTCTTTACCGCGACTCGATCAAAGCCGCGCTGAAAGAAGAGTTCGGCTACAAGAACGACATGATGATCCCGCGGCTCGACAAGATCGTGCTGAACATGGGCGTCGGCGAAGCCGTGAAAGACACCAAGAAGGTCAAGCAGGCCGCCGAAGAGCTCTCGCTCATCGCTGGTCAGAAGGCCGTGATGACCAAGGCGAAGAAGTCGATCGCAGGCTTCCGCGTCCGTGAAGAAATGCCGCTGGGCGCGAAAGTGACCCTGCGCGGTGACCGGATGTACGAATTCCTCGATCGCCTGATCAACGTTGCCCTGCCGCGCGTTCGCGACTTCCGCGGCGTGAAGCCGGCCTTCGACGGTCGTGGCAACTTCGCAATGGGCCTCAAGGAACACATCGTGTTCCCGGAAATCGACTTCGATAAGGTCGATGAGGTTCTGGGTATGGACATCATCATGGTGACCACGTCTGACGTGGATGCCGAAGCGAAGGCGCTGTTGAAGCATTTCAACATGCCTTTCAACGCCTGATCGCGGAGGAACGAAACTTATGGCTAAGAAATCCATGGTTGCGCGCGAAGCGAAGCGCCAGCGTCTTGTGAACAAGTACGCTGACAAGCGGGCCGCGCTCAAGGAAATCATCAACGACCAGGAGCGCCCGATGGAAGAGCGCTTCAAGGCGTCGCTGAAACTCGCGGAACTCCCGCGCAACTCGTCGGCGGTCCGGCTGCACAATCGTTGCCAGCTCACGGGTCGTCCCCACGCTTACTACCGTAAGCTCAAACTCTCGCGGATCATGCTGCGTGACCTGGCCTCCTACGGTCAGATCCCCGGCATGGTGAAGTCGAGCTGGTAAGGAGGGCGACATGTCTGTGAACGATCCTCTCGGCGATATGCTGACCCGCATCCGCAACGCACAACTGCGTGGCAAATCCACCGTCCGCACCCCGGCCTCCAAGCTCCGCGCTTGGGTTCTCGACGTGCTGGCTGACGAAGGCTACATCCGTGGTTACGAGCAGACGACGTCTGCTGCCGGCCATCCGGAGCTGGAAATCAGCCTCAAGTACTACGAGGGCACCCCGGTCATCCGCGAGCTGCAGCGCGTCTCGACCCCCGGTCGTCGCGTGTACATGGCCGCGAAAGACGTCCCGTCGGTCCGTCAGGGCCTCGGCGTCTCGATCGTCTCGACCTCGAAGGGCGTGATGTCGGATGCAAACGCACGCTCCGCCAATGTCGGCGGCGAAGTGCTCTGCACCGTATTCTAAGGAGGGCTCAATGTCTCGTATTGGTAAGAAACCGGTCGAGCTTCCCAGCGGCGTTTCGGCGCAGCTGTCGGGCCAGACCATCGAAGTGAAGGGGCCGAAAGGCACCCGTTCCTTCACCGCGACCGACGATGTGACCCTCAAGGTCGAGGACAACCTCGTCACCGTCACCCCGCGTGGCCTCTCGAAGCGCGCGCGCCAGCAGTGGGGCATGACCCGCTCGCAGGTCGCGAACCTCGTGCAGGGCGTGACCGAAGGCTTCAAGAAGGAGCTGGAGATCCAGGGTGTTGGTTATCGTGCGCAGATGCAGGGCAACGTCCTGAAGCTGTCGCTCGGTTATTCGCACGAAGTCAACTTCGAGGTTCCGGAGGGCGTGACTGTCACCGCTCCGAAGCAGACCGAGATCGTTGTGGAAGGTTCCGACCAGCAGCAGGTGGGCCAAGTCGCGGCAAATATCCGCGAATGGCGTGCTCCCGAGCCCTATAAGGGCAAGGGCATCCGCTACAAGGGCGAGTATATCTTCCGCAAAGAAGGTAAGAAGAAGTAAGGAACGCGAAAATGGCAAACAGCAAACGGGATCTGTTCCTCAAGCGCCGCCTGCGCGTCCGGAACAAGCTTCGCAAGATGGCCGCTGGTCGCGCCCGTCTTTCGGTGCATCGTTCGTCGAAAAACATCAGCGTTCAGCTGATCGACGACGTCAACGGTCGCACTCTGGCAGCCGCTTCCACGCTCGAGAAGGATCTCGGCGTGGTCGGCAAGAACAACGTCGAAGCGGCTGCCAAGGTTGGCGCCGCGATCGCCGAGCGTGCGAAGAAGGCCGGTGTCGAAACCTGCTACTTCGACCGCGGTGGCTTCCTGTTCCACGGGAAGATCAAGGCGCTCGCCGACGCAGCCCGCGAAGGCGGTCTGAAGTTCTAAGACTGGTGGGGGACGTTCGCGTCCCCCCGATGATCCGGGCCGCGCCCTTCGGGGCGGGGCACCTGGATTGAGACAAACGGCGTGAGACCACGCCATCACGAGAAGGAATGCCTCATGGCAGAACGTGACAACCGCCGGGGCCGCCGCGACGACCGCGACGAAAACCCGGAATTCGCCGATCGCCTCGTCGCGATCAACCGCGTGTCGAAAACCGTGAAGGGTGGTAAGCGCTTTGGCTTCGCAGCCCTCGTGGTCGTCGGCGACCAGCGTGGCCGTGTCGGCTTCGGCAAAGGCAAGGCCAAAGAGGTTCCGGAAGCGATCCGCAAAGCCACCGAGCAAGCGAAGCGCAACCTGATCCGCGTCCCGCTGCGCGATGGCCGCACGCTGCACCACGACATCGAGGGCCGTCACGGCGCTGGTAAGGTCGTGATGCGCACCGCACCGGAAGGTACCGGGATCATCGCCGGTGGTCCGATGCGTGCCGTGTTCGAGATGCTGGGCGTGAAGGACGTCGTGTCGAAATCGACCGGCACCCAGAACCCCTACAACATGATCCGTGCCACGCTGAACGGTCTGACCCGCGAAGCAAGCCCCCGTCAGGTGGCTGCGCGCCGCGGCAAGAAAGTGGCCGACATCCTCAAGAAGCCCGAGGCCGAGGCACCTGCCGAAGCCACGGAAGCGTAAGGAGAGCGATCAATGGCTACCATCGTCGTCAAGCAGATCGGTTCGCCGATCCGTCGCCCCGCCATCCAGCGTGCCACGCTGAAAGGCCTGGGTCTGGACAAGATGAACCGTACCCGTGAGCTGGAAGATACCCCGGCCGTGCGCGGTATGGTCGCGAAGATCCCGCACCTCGTCGAAATCGTCGAAGAGCGTGGCTGAACCGACCGGTTCATCTGAGTAACGAAGCGCCCCGACCGAAAGGCCGGGGCGTTTTGCATTTGTAGCGCTTGGCTTCTGGCGGGGCAGGTGCGGAGAGGCCGCCCGCGTGTGACGGATCGTCCGCCGGATACGCGTCCTCCAAGGCCGAGAGACGGGCCGCATGTTTCGCCGGAATGAACGCCGCCTGCGGAGGTGACGTCGAGGCGCCTCCGACCGCGATCACGGTGTTGGTGCCGCTGAAATCTGTTCCATATCGGCGGTGAAAACGTCTCGCCCTCTCCGGTCTGAGGCGATCGGACATGGTACATCCGCGTATGGCGGTTTTGGGCGAAATTGGGGCCGTCGCGCGCCGCACCCGATAACGGCATGTCATTTCTTTAATATTTATTCACGATTTCCGGAACCGATTGTGACACACTGGGTTGGTTGGATATCGTTGCATCCTGCAATAGGGTGCTGCGCTTCAAGACTGAGGGACGGATCGAGATGTTTGAGAAAATCATGGTTCCGGTCGACCTGCGTCACGTCGAGAAGATGGACAAGACGTTGAGAGTCGCTTCGGAAATCGCAGCGAAACACGACGCGGAAGTCGTTTTCATAGGTGTTACGAGCCAGGAGCCGAGCGAATTCGGCCATAATGCCAAGGAATATGCCGCGAAGCTGGACGCTTTCGCGGATAGCCATGCCAACGAATTCGGGCACAAGGCCTCGGGGAAGGCGGTCGTCGTGCCCGATCCTGCCGTGGATCTCGACAAGACGTTGCTGAAGGTGGCCGACGATCTCGAGGCCGATCTCGTCGTGATGGCCACGCACGTGCCCAACGCGGCCAACTATCTCTTTGCCTCGCATGGGGGACATCTGGCCGCGCACAGCGATGCGTCGGTCTTCCTCGTACGCGGATAAGCGGACCAACATAACCAATAAGGACAGGAGGACGGCATATGGCCGAACCTGAAGAAGTTCAGGGTATCCCTGCCCCCGAAGGGGACACGCAACTCATCGAAACCGATTACGAAATCGGTCAGGACAACCTGGAAGGCCAAGTCGGGCCCTTCGGTTTCGACATTCACAACCCGGTTTTCATGATCTCGGCGCTGACGATCGTGGCCTTCGTCTTCTATGCGCTAGCCCTGCCCGAACAGGCGAGCGAGATCTTCGGCGCAATGCGTCCGTGGCTGACCTCGACTTTCGACTGGTTCTTCATGAGCGCCGCGAACATCTTCGTCATCTTCTGTCTCGCCCTGATCGTCTCGCCCTATGGCGCGGTGCGCCTGGGGGGCACGGATGCCGAGCCGGACTTCACCTATATGGGCTGGTTCGCGATGCTCTTCGCGGCCGGTATGGGCATCGGTCTGATGTTCTTCGGCGTGCTCGAGCCGGTCTATCACATGGCGGTATCGCAGCCGTTGGGCACACCTTCGCCCTTCGATGCGGATGGCAACCTGATCCCGGAGAATGTCGCCCGGGCCAAGGAAATGGGCCTCGCCGCAACGATCTATCACTGGGGTCTGCACCCTTGGGCGATCTATGCGGTCGTGGCGCTCGCGCTGGCGCTGTTCTCCTATAACAAGGGGCTGCCGCTGACGATCCGCTCGGCTTTCTATCCGATCTTCGGTGAGAAGGTCTGGGGCTGGACCGGCCACATCATCGACATCATCGCGGTGTTCGCGACACTGTTCGGTCTTGCGACCTCGCTCGGTTTCGGCGCGCAGCAGGCGAATGCGGGTCTCAATCACGTCTTCGGCGTTCCGATCAACACGACGGTGCAGATCATTCTGATCACCATCATCACCGGCGTTGCGTTGTTCTCGGTGCTGCGCGGCCTCGACGGCGGCGTGAAGCTGCTCTCGGAGATCAACATGGGCATCGCGGCGCTGCTGCTGCTCTTCGTTCTCTTCGCGGGTCCGACCCTGATGATCTTCACCGATTTCGGTCAGGGTCTTCTGGCCTATGCCAAGGACATCATTCCGCTGTCGAACCCGATCGGGCGCACGGATGACAGCTATCGCGACGGCTGGACCGCGTTCTACTGGGCGTGGTGGATTTCCTGGTCGCCCTTCGTCGGTATGTTCATCGCCCGGGTGTCGCGTGGCCGTACCGTGCGCGAGTTCATCATCTGCGTGCTGCTGATCCCCTCGCTCGTCTGCGTGCTGTGGATGGCGGTCTTCGGTGGCGTCGCGATCGACCAGGTTATCTCGGACCCGGCAGGCTCGCTGGTGAAGGCGCAGGTCATCGATAGCTACAACCCGCCGCTGTCGCTGTTCGCGATGCTGGAGGGTCTCCCGCTGACCTCGATCACCTCGGTCATCGCGATCATCCTGGTGATCGTGTTCTTCGTGACCTCCTCGGACTCCGGCTCGCTCGTGATCGACACGATTACCGCAGGCGGCAAAGTCGACGCTCCGGTGCCGCAGCGTGTGTTCTGGGCCACCTTCGAGGGCGCGGTCGCGATCGTGCTGTTGATCGGCGGCGGTCTGAGCGCGCTACAGGCGATGGTGATCTCGACCGGTCTTCCCTTCACGCTGGTTCTGTTGGTGATGTGCTGGGCGATCTGGAAGGGTCTTCGGACCGAGCCTCGGTAAACTGAGGGACACTTGAGACAGAGAGGCGCGCGGGGGGAAACCTCGCGCGCCTTTCGCTATGCGCAGGGCGTCTGGAAACGCGGCGCGACTGCGTATATGACCCGGCGCATGTCTGACGGCGCGACCCTTACTTCTGCGAGCCATATCGCGATTTCCGATCTGGGCCACGATCTCGACGGTCGCCCGGTGCTGGAGGGGATTTCGCTTGAGACCCGTGCCCGCCGCATCGGCGTGGTGGGGCGCAACGGATCGGGCAAATCTACCCTCTCGCGGCTGATGGCCGGGCTGATTGCGCCGAGCCGGGGCAGCCTGCGGATCAACGGCCACGATCTGGCCGCCGACCGCAAGGCCGCGCTGCGCGAGGTCGGCATCCTGTTCCAGAACCCCGATCATCAGATCATCTTCCCCACCGTGATCGAGGAGATTTCCTTCGGGCTGCGCCAGCAGGGGATAAGGAAAACCGAAGCCGAGGCTGCGGCGGAAGAGACACTCGCGCAGTTCGGCAAGGCGGCGTGGCGCGATGCCTATGTCACGACGCTCAGCCAGGGCCAGAAGCAGCTTCTATGCCTGATGGCGGTGAGCGCGATGGCTCCGAACCTGCTGATCTTAGACGAGCCCTTCTCCGGTCTCGACATCCCGACCAAGGCGCAGCTGGGTCGCGCGCTGACGCTCTATCGCGGGACGCTGGTGCAGGTGACCCACGACCCGCGCGAGTTGGAGCATTACGAAGAAATCCTCTGGCTCGACCAAGGGCGGCTGCGAATGCATGGCGCGGCGCGCGAGGTGCTGCCCGCCTACGTCGAAGAGATGACCCGCGCGGGAGAGGCCGATGATATCGCTCAGCTCTCCCGTTAAGACCGCCGCCCATGACTGGCCTGCGGGTTTGAAACTCGCAGCGCTCTGCCTCGCGACCGTGGGTCTGTTCTATATCGAAAGCCCGCTGATCCTCTCGGGCGTCGTCACGGCGATCCTGATCGCCTATGCCTTGCCCGGTCGCGCCTTCTTGCGCGCGGGCCTGTCGGCGCTGAAACTGCTCTGGCCGTTTATCGTCATCGTCGCGATCTGGCAGATGGTGATCGGCGAGATCGCGGAAGGCGCGGTGATCGTGATGCGGATGATCTCGGCGGTGGCGCTGGCGAACCTCGTGTCGATGACGACGCGGCTCAGTGATATGATCGCGGTTGTGCGCTGGCTGACGACACCGTTGCGCCGCTTCGGGCTGTCGACCGCCGCGCTGGAGATCGCGATCGCTTTGGTGATCCGCATGGTGCCGGTGCTGACCAACAAGGGTGCGCGCCTGACCGAGAGCTGGCGCGCCCGGGCGACGCGGCGACCGAGCTGGCGGCTGGTGCTGCCCTTCACGCTTCTTGCGCTTGACGATGCCGACCATGTCGGCGATGCGCTACGGGCCCGGGGAGGGCTCACATCCGAGAGGGAGACTTGAGATGGAAAAGAATGTCGCGCTGATCGCGCTGTTTGCGGCCCTGATCGCGGTACTCGCGCTGATCCCGAAGATCACGCTGGGCTTCGGTGTGCCGATCACGGCGCAGAGCCTTGGGATCATGCTGGCCGGCGCCGTGCTGGGCTCGAAGCGTGGTGCTCTGGCGGTCCTGCTGTTCCTGCTGCTGGTGGCCGTTGGTCTGCCGCTGCTGGCCGGCGGTCGTGGGGGCCTCGGCGTCTTCTTCGGTCCGACGGGCGGGTTCCTGTTCAGCTGGCCGCTGGCCGCGTGGCTGACCGGCTTCGTCGTCGAGAAATGGCGCTCGGTTCCGCTGGGCGCATCGGTCTTCGTAGGGTCGATCCTTGGTGGGATCGTGTTGTCCTACGCGATGGGAATCGTCGGGCTGTCGCTTGCGCTCGGCAAGAGCCTGATCGAAAGCACTTCGCTAATGGTCGTCTTCATCCCCGGCGATCTGATCAAGGCGCTGATCGTTGCGGCGCTGACCGTCTCTCTGGCCCGCGCACGGCCTTCCAGCGTCCTGTCGCGGAACTGAGGGACGCGGCATGGCGCTGCTTCTGATCCATACGGGCGGGACGATCGGCATGGTCGCCTCTGATGCGGGTTTCGTACCGCAGCAGGGCGTGGTCGAGGATTTCCTCGCGACCCTGCCCGAGGGGCGCGAGGTTGAGACCCTACGTCTCGATCCGCTGATCGACAGCGCCAATGCCACACCCGCCGATTGGGATCGGATCGCCGAGACCATCGCCGCGCGTCACGACCGTTGCGACGGGGTGATCGTGACCCACGGCACCGATACGCTCGCCTATACGGCGGGGGCTTTATGCTTCGCGCTCGAAGGGCTGGGCAAGCCGGTGATCGTGACCGGCTCGATGCTGCCGCTTTCGGTCGAGGGCAATGACGGCGCGCGCAATCTGCGCGACGCGATTGCGGCGGCGCGGACAGCTACGCCAGGCATATGGGTGCAATTCGCCAGACGCCTGTTGCACGGCGCGCGGGTCCGCAAAAGCCACTCGCGCGCTTTCGATGCCTTCGCCGCCGATCCTTCCGACATCCCGCCCTGCCAGCCGGGGCCGCACCTGATCCGTCATCCGGTCAGGCCCGCGCGGATCGCCGTTCTGGCCGTTGCGCCGGGGGCGGAGGAGAGCCTTCTCGACCATGCAGCCAAGACCTGTGACGGTCTGGTGCTGCGCTGCTACGGCTCGGGGACTGCGCCCGACACGCCCGGCCTGCGCGCGGCGCTTGCCGCGGCGCAGGCCCGCGCGGTCCCGGTCATCGGGGTCAGCCAATGTCCCGAGGGAGGGATGGCGCTTGGCACCTATGCGGCGGGGGCGGTCCTGCGCGATCACGGGGTGATCGACGGGCGCGACATGACGCCGGAGTCGGCCTATACAAAGCTCTCCCATGTCCTTTCGCTCGACGATCCGCAGACGCGGGCGGCGCGCCTCTCCCGGTCGCTCTGCGGAGAATACACGCCCTGAGCCTTGGGGCTCACGCCGGTTTTTCGGAACGCCTTCGCCCGTCCTCCCGTTAGGAGAGCGAACCCCGAAAAGGAGCAGCCCCATGGCGGAAGGCAATAACAAGCCGAAATCTTCCAATTCCAAAGCGTCGAGCCAGAAACGGTCGCGCAAGGCCACCGGGGTTGCGCCCGTCCAACAGCTCCAGAGCCGCGTCGAGGCCTATCGCGAGCTCGCCGAGGCCTATGTGAAATACCCCTGCGTGATGCGTCCGGGCGATCTGACCGGGCTTGCGCGTCGCCTGCATGTGCGCTCGACGATCATCGAGGACCACGCGGTGCGCATCGACGAGAAGGCCGAGGGCGCGAGCGAGAAATTCGAGGAACTGGCGGATTCGCTGTTCTCCTTCTTCCGCGGCACCTCGCTGCTGTTTCACCGCGACATGCTGGGCGAGGATGAGCGGATGCCGACGGTGCTCGCGCTCGGGGATGTCCATCCGGAGAATTTCGGGATCATGCCCAATGCCGATAACGTGCCGATCTTCGGCGTGAACGATTTCGACGACGTGCTCTACGGGCCCTTCACCTGGGATCTGAAGCGCGGCATCACGGGCTTTCTGATCGCCGCCAAGGAAGAGGGAGACCAGAAGAAGAAGCACCGTGAGAAGATCGTGCGCAAATTCGTCGAAGGCTATCGTGACGGGATGGAATTCTATGCCCGCCACGACAAGGAGGCGAGCCAGCAGATGCGCCCCGATAACAGTCCGAAAGTGATCCGGCGGATGTTCAAGAAGGCGCGCAATAGTCGGAAGGAATGGCTCTGGGATCGCTATCTCAACGAGACCGGGCGGGGCTTCCGGGCGAATGACGAACTGACGCCGATCTCCAGTCGGATCTCGGAGTTTCAGGGTTACATCAACGACGTGGCCAAGCAGAACGGGATCGATCCCGGTGGGCGCGCCGGGCAGCTGAAGGTGAAGGATGTGTGCATCCGCCATGGGCAGGGCACGGCCTCGCTGGGGCTGCCGCGCTACTATTGCCTGATCGAAGGTCCGAGCAAGAATGCCAGCGACGATCTGATCATCGAGTTCAAGCGTGCCCGGCAGTCCGCGCTCGAAGGTCTGGTCCCGGAGAACGATTTTGTCGCCGGTGAAAAGGGCGACCGGATCGCGCATGGCCAGCGGGTGCATCTGGCGCATGGCGATGTCTTCTACGGCAGCGTGGAGATCGACGATATGAGCTTCATGTCGCGCGAACGTGCGCCGTTCCGCGACGATATCGACCTCGACGATCTGTCGAAGGACAGCTGGCGTGACTATGCCCACGCCTGCGGGCAGGCGCTGGCGCAGGCCCACGCGCGCTCCGACGATGCGGGCGAGCTGGACTACCGGATCGAGCCGCGCATCATCGAGGCGATGCAGCCCTTCGATCTGTTCGTCGACGATCTGCTGTGTTTCGGGCGAGAGGCGGTGAAGCGCCTCAAGCGTGACCACAAGTTCTTCAAGATGGATCTGAAACGCGGCGCTTTCGACATGACGCAGAAGCACTACCGCTAAACTCTCGTACTCGCGTTGACACGGTCTTCCCAGACGGGCTCCCCAGACGGGGCGGCCGTTTCCCAATGAGCGCAGCTAGTCGCGTGACGGCGGTGTCGTGCTTGCGCGAGCGCCTTCCTGTCGTTACTCCGCGATTATGGCGGTGAAGCGTACGACATTGATGGATGTGGCGCGGGCGGCGGGCGTGTCCCGCGCCACGGCCTCGCTCGTCATTCGCGGCTCGGACCTCGTGGCGGCAAAGACGCGCGAGAAGGTCGAGAAGGTCATCGCCGAGCTCGACTACGTGCCCAATAGCGGCGCGGCACGTCTGCGCGGTCAGAAAAGCCGCACTATCGGCGTGATCATTCCGAACCTCGTGAACAGCTTCTTCTCGGAATTCGTCGAGGGGATCGAGGCCGAGCTGGACGAGCAGGGCTATCAAGTCATGCTCGCCAGTTCGCGGGACGATCCGGAACGGCAATCGGGTCTGCTCCGCCGGTTGCGCGAGCATGACGCGGAGGGAATCATCCTGTTTCCCGCCGAAGGGACCGAGCCGGATACGATAGAGAAGCTGGTCGCGGCAGGGGTGCCGCTGGTGCAGGCGATGCGCCACGTGGGCCGCGATCTCAGCGATTTCGCAGGCTCAGATCACGGCCTCGCGGTGCGGCTGAGCGTTCGGCATTTGCGCGATCTCGGCCATCGACGGATATCCTTCGTCGCGCTCGCGGGGGAGGTTTCCACGCGGGATGAACGTCTCGCGGCCTTCGAGGAGGAGATGCGGGCTCAGGAGCTCATCAATGCTGGGGTGATCGACGTGCCGCTCGCATGGGATGGCTCGCCGCAATCGGCCGCGATGCTGATGGCGCTCGAGCCACGCCCGACCGCAGCGATCTGCTTCAACGACATCCTCGCCTCGGGCCTGCTGCGGGGACTGTTCGATCTGGGGCTGATGCCCGGCCGCGATCTTTCGGTGGTGGGCCACGACAACCTGTCCTTCATCGATCTCGGTGCGCCGCCGCGCCTGACCACAGTGCAGGTCTTCCCGCGCCAGATCGGCGCGGCTTCGGCGCGCCTGCTGCTGCGGCGGATCGCAGATCCGGGCGCAGAGCGGAAAACCGAGATCGTGACGCCGCGCCTGCGGGTGCGCGACACCACCGGTCCCGCCGACTGATCCCAACTTGCCCCGACGTTTTCCACTCACGCATCCGTGATTTGCGACTCGGAATTTAGATCGTTCTAATTAGATCGATCTAAATGAGCATGCCCGACCGTTGAGGAGCGTGAGGGCATGTGGTTACACGCAGGGAGGCGACGTGTATCACTTCAACTTCACGCCCGTATTAGAGAATCTGGACCTGCTGCTTTACGGCGCATGGCTGACCATCCGCCTGTCTTTCGCGGCGATGCTTCTGGGCCTGATCGTGTCGGTCCTCGGGGCTGCTGCGCGCACCTCGCATTCGAAGGTGCTGCACGCGATCGTCGGCGCCTATGTCGAGATCATCCGCAACACGCCCTTCCTCGTGCAGATCTTCTTTCTGTATTTCGGGCTGCCCGCGATCGGGATTTCTCTCGATCCGAATGTCGCGGCGCTGATCGCTCTGGTGATCAATGTCGGCGCGTACGGGACCGAAATCACCCGCGCCGGGATCGAATCCGTGCCCCATGGCCAGATCGAGGCAGGGCGCGCGCTGGGTCTCGGGCCGATTCAGATTTTCCGCTACGTGATCCTGAAGCCGGCGCTGCGCAACGTCTATCCGGCGATGACGAGCCAGTTCATCTACCTGATGCTGACCTCGTCGGTCGTCTCGACGATCTCCGCGAACGATCTGGCCTCGGTAGGGGCGGATCTGAACGCCAAGACCTTCGCCAGCTTCGAGATCTACCTCGTCGTGACCGCGTTCTACCTCGTTCTCTCGCTGCTGTTCTCGGGCCTCTTCAAACTCGTCCAGAACGCCATTTTCAACTATCCTGCGAGCCGCTGACATGATCCGCCAATTCGGTCCCTCCGACATCCTGTTCATCATCGAGGCCGTGCGCTGGACGCTTCTGCTGTCGGTCATCGCCTTCATCGGCGGCGCAATCGGCGGGCTGTTCGTGGCACTCGCGCGCAGCTCGGGCTCGAAGGCTCTGCGCCGGATCAGCGCCGGGTTCATCCGGATCTTCCAGGGCACCCCGCTCCTGATGCAGCTGTTCCTGTTCTATTTCGGTCTGACCGTGCTGAACCTGCCGATCAACCCGCTGCTGGCGGCGGCGATCGCGCTGACCTTCCATGCCAGCGCCTATCTGGGCGAGATCTGGCGCGGCTCGATCGACGCGGTGCCGTCGGGGCAGACCGAGGCCGCGACTGCGCTTTCGCTGAGCTATCGCGACCGGATGCAGCATGTGGTTCTGCCGCAGGCGGCGCGGATCGCCGTAGCCCCGACCGTCGGCTTCCTTGTGCAGCTGATCAAGGGCACCTCGCTTACCTCGATCATCGGCTTCACCGAGCTGACGCGCGCCGGTCAGATCGTCAACAACGCGACCTTCGACCCCTTCGTGGTCTTCGGGCTGGTGGCCGCGATCTACTTCATCATCTGCTGGCCGCTGTCGCTTTATGCGCGCCGGCTGGAAGGGCGGATGCGCCTCGCATTCACCCGCTGATTTTTCACCCGCTTCAGGTTTAGGAGGAGTAAAACATGAAGTTTCTCAAGACAGTCGCAACGGCGGCCCTGACGGTCGGCGCATTGATGGCAGGCCACGCGCAAGCCACCACGCTCGATCAGGTCGAGAAGGCCGGCGTGCTCAAGGTCGGCATGCTCGTCGATTTCCCGCCCTTCGGTCTAATGGGCACCAGCGGCAAGCCCGAAGGCTATGACGCGGATACCGCCAAGGCGCTCGCCGACTACCTGGGCACCAAGATCGAGATCGTGCCGGTGACCGGCCCGAACCGTATCCCCTACCTGCTCTCAGGTCAGGTCGATGTGCTGGTCGCCTCGTTGGGCATCACGCCAGAGCGCGCCAAGCGGGTCGATTTCTCGCGCCCCTATGCCGGGATCGAGATCATGGTCTACGGCAAGAAAGAGGAAAAGGTCTCGAAGCCTGCCGATCTGTCTGGTGGATCTGTCGGCGTCGTGCGCGCCTCGACGCAGGACGCGGGCGTGACCAAGGTCGCCCCCGACGACACCACGATCCGCCGCTTCGACGACGACGCGGCCGCAGTGCAGGCACTCCTCTCGGGGCAGGTGCCGCTGATCGGTGTGTCCAACGTCGTGGCCGCGCAGATCGCGAAGGCTGCGCCGGGTCGCTTTGACGAGAAGTTCCCGCTTTCGAGCCAGGTCCAGGGCATCGCGGTCGAGCCGGGCGCAGACAAGCTTCTGGCCAAGATCAACGCGTTCGTCGGCTCCGCAATGAAAGACGGCACGATGGACAAGATCTCGCAGCAGTGGCTGGCGACGGACATCCCCGATTTCGTCCGCAACGGATCGGCCGAGGAAGCCGCGACGCCGAAATCGGCCTCGAACTGATCTCACCCCACATCCGGCGCAGCCCCGCGCTGCGCCGGGTCACCCTACAAGGCATCCCATGACACAAGCACAGCAGCCCGCCGTCGAGATGCGCGGCGTCACCAAGTTCTTCGGTGCGTTTCAGGCGCTGAAGTCGATCGATCTGACGGTCGAACAAGGCGAGCGGATCGTGATCTGCGGTCCGTCCGGCTCCGGCAAGTCGACCCTGATCCGCACGCTCAACCAGCTCGAAGAGATTCAGGATGGCACGATCACCGTCGACGGGATCGAGCTGACGGCAGGCGGCGAGAACGTCGCCAAGGTGCGCCGCGAAGTCGGGATGGTCTTCCAGCAATTCAACCTGTTTCCCCACCTGACCGTGCTGCAGAACTGCACGCTCGCGCCACTCAAGACGCGGCGGGCGGACAAGGCCGGGGCGGAGGCGACCGCGCGCAAGTATCTGGAGCGCGTGAAGATCCCCGAGCAGGCGGACAAATTTCCCGCCCAGCTTTCGGGCGGTCAGCAGCAGCGGGTCGCGATTGCGCGGGCGCTCTGCATGGAGCCGCGGATCATGCTGTTCGATGAGCCGACCTCGGCGCTCGATCCCGAGATGGTCAAGGAGGTGCTCGACACGATGATCGACCTCGCCCGTGAAGGCATGACGATGCTCTGCGTGACCCACGAGATGGATTTCGCCCGTGCCGTCGCCGACCGCGTGATCTTCATGGAGCAGGGCGCGATCATCGAAGAGGGGCCGCCGGCAGAGTTCTTCGGCAATCCGAAGTCGGAGCGTCTGCGCAACTTCCTGGGGCAGATCTCATGAGTGATGATGCCAAACCCACCCCGTCGATCCTCGCGCTGATCGAACTGAAGCCCGCCGACATGATGGAAGCGTTCTGCGCGGCGCACCCGGTCACCCGTGACGCCACAGCGCGCGAGGGCATCGAGATCGTGCTGACCAGCGGCGCGCGCGGCCTCTCCGGCGAGGAGATCGCCGAGTTTCGCGACCTGCGCCTGATCGCGGTCAATGGCGTCGGCACTGATGCGGTCGATCTGGATGCGGCGGCCGCGCGCGGCATCCATGTGACGACCACGCCCGACGTGCTGTCGGAAGCGGTGGCCGAGCTGGCGCTGGGTCTCGCTATCTCGGTGCGGCGGCGGATCGGCGAGGGCGAGCGGTTGCTTCGCTCGGGCGGCTGGTCGAACGGGCAGAAACCGCGGCTCGGTCAGGCGCTGACCGGTTGCCGTGCGGGTATTCTCGGCTATGGCCGGATCGGGCGCGCACTGGCGGATATGCTGCGCGCGCTGGGGGTTGATGTGATCTATCATGCCCGCAAGCCCCATGATGACGCCCCCGAGGCATGGCGCCCCGACGCCCGGACGCTGGCCGCCGAAAGTGACGTCCTGTTCGTCACGCTCTCGGCCACGCCTGAGACGCGGTATATTGTCGATGCGCCGGTGTTAGAGGCGCTCGGCTCCGAAGGCACCTTGGTCAATGTCGCGCGCGGCTCGGTCGTCGACAGCGCGGCGCTGGCTGCGGCCTTGCATGGCGGCACGCTCGGCTCTGCCGCGCTCGATGTATTCGAGGTCGAACCTGTCGCGCCCGATGGGGCGGAGGACGGTCTTTTGCGCGCGCCGAACACGCTTTTCACGCCACATATCGCTTCGGCCACGAACGAGGCGCGACGCGCGATGGCGCAGCTGGTGATCGCGAATATCGACGCCTATCTGGCCGGAGCCCCGCTTCTGAGCCCGGTAGGGCCCGCCTGATCGGAGCCTTGCATGCTGGACTTTCTCTGCATCGGCGAGCCTCTCGCCGAGTTCACAAACGACCCTGCAACGCCCGATCTGTTCCACCGCCGGCTTGGGGGCGACACGCTGAATGCGGCGATCTACCTCGCGCGGCTGCGGCCCGATCTGCGGGTGGGCTACCTTTCGCGGCTCGGTTCGGACGGGATGAGCCGCTGGATGCGCGATACGATCGCGCAGGAGGGGGTCGAAATCGAGGCAATCGGGTCCGATGCCGATGGCAGCCCGGGGCTGAGCTTCATCGCCACCGATGCCACGGGCGAGCGCAGCTTTACCTATTGGCGCGATCAGGCGCCGGCGCGCCGGATGTTCGGCGCCGACGGGGAGGAGGTCGCGGCGCTCGGTCAGGCACGCGTCCTTTTGTTCTCGGGCATCACCTTGGCGATCCTTCCCGACACGGCGCGCAGCCGTTTGCTGGCGGAGTTGGACGCGCTGCGCCAGCGCGGGATCACCGTCGCCTATGACACGAATTACCGCCCGCGGCTCTGGCGTGACCGGGCCGAGGCGGCGGAGTGGACCGAGCGCGCCTTGGCAGTGACGAGCCTCGCGCTGCCCTCGCTCGACGATCTCGCGGCGCTCTGGAACGAGACCGACCCCGAGGCGATCATGGCGCGCTGCGAGAAACACGCAGCGGGCGCCATCGTACTGACGACGGGCGGCGGCGCGGTGCTCGCGCGCGACGCATCGGGGGCGACGCTGCGCGTTGCACTGCCCGATCCCGTCGCGGCTGTCGACACGACTGCGGCAGGCGACAGTTTCGATGCCGCTCTCCTCTCGGCCCTGCAGCGCGGTAAAACGCTGGAGGCCGCAATTCTCGACGGTGCGCGTCTCGCAAGCCGAGTCGTCCGTCATCCCGGCGCGATCATCCCGCGCGATGCCATGAAAGAAGAGGTTGCACACCATGCAGCGTGACCAGATCGCAAGCGCCGCAGAGGCGCTGGCTGCCGCGAATGACGGCGAGACGCTCGAGGCGCTGACCCCGCTGCCGGTCACGCCGGCGGAAGCCTATGCCGTGCAGGCCGAGAGCCTGCGCCATCTCGGCCCCGTGGGGGGCTGGAAACACGCGCTGCTGGGCGGGCAGGACCTGTCCTGCGCCCCGGTTCTGGGTCGCGCGATCCATCGCTCGGGTGCGACCCTTGCCGTTGCGCCCCATGCGCGGCTCGAACTGGAAATTGCGGTGCGGCTGCGTGCCGATATTTCGCCCGAGGCCAAATCTCACGAGATTCTGGAAGCGATCGGCAGCGTTCATGTCGCCTTCGAAGTGCTTCAGTCGCGCTTCACCACGCTCGAAAAGCAGCCGCCGCTGGCACAGATGGCGGATCGGTTCTCGAACCGGGCGATCGTCATGGGAGATGAGGTGCCCGATTGGCAAACCCGTGACCTGTCGCGCCTGCCGCTTGCGATCGGCGCGCCTGCCGATCCGCCTGAAATGGCCGCTGGGATGTCACTTTCCGAGATCGTGTCCTTCCTCGGCTTCCTCGCCGAGCGCGCCGCCGTGATCGGGCCGGGGCTGCGGGCGGAGCATTGCATCGTCACCGGCGCGCGCATCGGCCCGCAGCCTCTGCCGGTGGGGGTGCAATTACACGGGGGGCTCGAAGGCTGTCAGGTTTCGCTGACCACGTGCGCGCTCTGAAAACTCATCGGTTTGACGGAGAGATAGCCGGCCCTGCTTCGAAAGAGGCGGGGCCTTCGTATTCCGCCCTCGCCGCCGCGATCGGGGGCAGGCTCTGTCGAGAGTCGCCCCGTGGGCGAAACGAAATTTTTCGGGGAAAGGTGGAGGCGAGTACCGGAATCGAACCGGTGTACACGGATTTGCAATCCGCTGCGTCACCACTCCGCCAACTCGCCACCGTGGTGTGGGCGTCAGATACGGTATCGCAGGCGCCCGCGCAAGAGGCGAGTTGCGTCCGAGATGCATTGTGCGCGGGCGCCATCGCCCCTGAGCGCGACGGCAGGTCGGATCTGGCTCTCGCATAACTTGCTCAGGCCCTGCTTCTGTGGCAAAACCGCCCACAAGGGTTTGCTACCGAAGAGTTCTCGACATGCAAGATTTCGCTACGCGCCGCACCGTGATGGTCGACACGCAGGTCCGCCCCAACGACGTGACCAAATTCCCGATCATCGCGGCGATGCTGCATGTGCCGCGCGAGCAATTCGTGCCCGCGGCCAAGCGCGAAGCCGCCTATATCGGGGAAAACCTCGAACTGGCACCGGGCCGGGTTCTGCTCGAGCCGCGCAATTTCGCGAAGATGCTCGACGCGCTCGACATTCAGCCCGACGATCTGGTGCTCGATGTGGGCGCGGGGCTCGGCTATTCCTCCGCGGTGATCGCGCGGATGGCCGAGGCAGTCGTCGCGCTGGAAGACGAGGACATGGCGTCGCAGGCGGAGGCCGCGCTGGCCGAGGCCGGGGCCGACAATGTCGCCGTCGTGACCGGCGCGCTGACCGAGGGTGCGGCGCAGCACGGCCCATATGACGCAATTCTGATCGAAGGCGCAGTGGAAGCCATTCCGCCCGCGCTGATCGAGCAGCTCAAGGAAGGCGGTCGGATCGCCGCGATTTTCATGGAAGGCGCCCTCGGCATCGCTCGGATCGGCTACAAGATCGACGGAGCGATGAGCTGGCGCGACCTGTTCAATGGCACCGCACCGGTCCTTCCGGGCTTCGTGCAGCCGCGTGAATTCGTGCTCTGAAAGGCACATCGAATAGGCTAGCTGTTTTGCAGGATATGCAATCGAGCGGCGAGCCGATAAACTTAAAGTAATTGCGCCCGGCGGCAGAGGGACTCCTGCATCTGTGGCGATACAGGAAAACGAGGGGCATTCGATGCTGCGCAAGACACTGACATGGACCGCTTTGGTCGCGGCGACCGCCATGGCGCCGATCACGGCCGGGGCCGAGACGCTGGCCGACGCGCTGGTCTCTGCTTATCGCCATTCGAACCTGCTGGAGCAGAACCGTGCTGCGCTGCGGGCCGCGGATGAAGACGTCGCGCAAGCCGTCGCGAATCTGCGCCCGGTCCTGCAATGGACCGCGAGCTACGATTACCTCAATGCCGACGCCACGCGCACGATCTCGCAAAAAGCCTCGACCACGCTCGGCGCGTCGATGACGCTGTTCGATTTCGGCCGTAACAAGCTGAATGTCTCGATGAAGAAAGAGACCGTGCTCGCCACCCGCGAGGGGCTGCGTTCGGTCGAGCAGAACGTGCTTCTGGCAGCGATCCAGGCCTATTCGGACGTGAAGTCGGCCTCCGAGCAGGTTGCGATCAACCAGAATTCCGCGCGCGTCCTGAACGAGGAACTCAAGGCGTCGAACGACCGGTTCGAAGTGGGTGAAGTCACCAAGACCGACGTCTCGCTCGCACAGGCGCAGCTGGCTTCCGCCCGCGCGTCGCTCGCCGCGGCACAGGGCAAGCTGCGTTCCGCGCGCGAGGCCTACAAGGCCGCGACCGGGCACTACCCGAGCAATCTCGCGGCGTTCCCGAAGCGGCCCTCGCTGCCGGGCTCGCTGGATGCCGCGCGCGATATCGCCCTACGCAGCCATCCGAGCATCAAGCAACTGCAGCACACTGTTGCGGTCTATGACCTCGGCGTTGATTACGCCCGCGCCAATCGTCTGCCGAAAATCACCGGTTCGCTCGGCCTGAAGCAGGAAGAGCAGGGCATCCAGACCCAGTCCGCCGGCATCGAAATGAGCCAGACGCTCTATTCCGGCGGTGCGCTTCTCTCGGCACAGCGCCAGGCCGTGGCGAACGACCAGTCGGCCCGTGCACAACTCAGCCAGGCCGGCGTGACGGTCGCGCAGAACGTGGCCAATGCGTGGTCGGCGATCGACATCGCGAAGGCGCAGATCTCGGCTTATGACCAGCAGATCACCGCAGCGCGTACCGCCTATCAGGGCGTCAAGGAAGAGGCGCTTCTGGGCGCCCGTACCACGCTCGACGTGCTCTCGGCAGAACAGGATCTGCTTGATGCGCAGGCCGGACGGATCGACGCGGCCGCCACGCTGCAGGTAGCTTATTATCAACTTTTGTCCGCTATGGGGCTGTTGACGGTAGAAAACCTGAAGCTTGGAATTCCGACCTATGATCCCGCGGCTTATTACAATGCGGTCCGCACCGCGCCCCTTACGCTCAGCCCGCAGGGCAAGCGTCTGGATCGTGTGCTCAAGGCCATCGGCCAGTAACGACCAACCGGTGTTCCGGCGGGCTCTTGGGGCCCGCCCCCCGCGCCATAGTGGCGCGGGTATCGCAGCCTCCGGGTGTCCCTCGCAGTTTCGGATCCGTCACGGCTGGACAGGCGCGCGTGCGCGCTGCAGGATGGAGTGATTATGGCTGATACCCGACCCAGACCTGAAATCGAAGATGTGCTGGCATCGATCCGGCGACTGGTGTCGCAGGACAGCCCGCGTATGGCCGAGAGTTATCCGGCCTCCAAGGCCGAGCGTGCGGCCCCCGATCCGCTGGTTCTGACGCCCGCGCATCTCGTCTCCGACACGCAGGCGGAGCCGAAGGGCGACATCCATGATCTCGAATGGTCCGCGCCGGGAGTGACGCCTGAAGAAGAGGCGGCCGAACCGCAGGATTTCGCGCAGGACCAGCCGGAGAAGGCCGCCGCGCCTGCCGGGGCCGAGGCGCCCGCGCCACTGTCCGAGGCACGTCGGAAGCCGCAGAATTTCGAACCCGAATTCGACGATGCCGAGGCCGAGCCCTGGCCGTCGGAGGCGGAACTGCAGCAGGGCGGGTTCGACGATGAGCTCAAGCGGCTTGAAGGGTCGCTCGCGCAACTCGAGGCGGAAGTCGCGCGCGATGGCTCAGATTTCGAATCCGAGACAGGCGACAGGTTCGAACCTGCCGGCACTGCACCCCTGACCGAACTTCCCGAGAGCTTCACGCCGGTCTGGTCCCAAGGTGCGGATCCGGAGCAGACTTTTGCCACTGCCGATTGGGAGGACGTGGCCGGGTTCGTCGCGCCGCAATCGCCGGATCAGTTTGGGGCCGCGGACGAAGGTATCACAGAGCCGCTCCCGGCAGAGGATGCCGACGCGCCTGCCGAAACCGATCCCTTGGCCGGGCTTGATTTCGCTGCGGCCGACACAGACGAAGGGGAGCCGGAAGACGTTAATCTCGGCGAAACGCCGTTCGAGGCAAACGCCATCTCGGGCTTCGATGTCCCGCCGGGAGTTGAGACACCGGAGGAGGCGCCTTCGGCACAGGATTGGGAAGATCTTGCACCGGAATCGGTCGGTGGCGCTGCCGCGCCGCAGGCGACAACCGCGCCACCGACCGATTCCGCACCGCCACGCCGCCTGCATCTCAGCGATGCCGGGGCGCGCATCCCGGAGCCGGAGCCACGTATGTCCAGCTATGCCGAATTGCGTGCGACGCTGGAAGAGGATTCCGAAGCCGACGAGATCGCCGCGCTCGAGGCTGAACTGGCGTCGACGCCGGACCAACCCGAAGCGCCGCTGCATCCGGCGGTGCAATCAATGAACGAAACCCAACTTCGTCAGATCGTCTCGGCGATGCTGCGCGAAGAGTTGCAAGGCGCACTTGGCGCGAAGATCACACGTAATCTGCGCAAGATGGTGCGCCGCGAAGTGCAGCGCGCGCTGATGAGCCGCGATCTGGACTGACTCGCGCCATCGCCAACACAGCCGGGGCAGGGGCGACGATCGCGCGCTGTTTGCCCGCGAACATGCGCTTCAGCCGCGATTGCGGTAATCTCGGCGCAAAGCTGCCCTTGAAAATTCAAAACGGCGCGCCCTGAGGGACGCGCCGTTTTGGGTACTCAACTGTCGCCGTGGCGCCTGACAGGATCAGGCCGCTTCGGCCTCGTGCTCATCCGAGATCGCGGCGAGGCGGCGTTCGCTTTCTTCGCGCGACAGCGCGACCGACGTACGGACACCCTTGCCGACGAATTCCATCAAACCCCGGACGACGCGCTCGTTCGGATCGATGCCGGCGCAGGACAGAACTTCACGGCCATCGCGCGAGCGTGCCCAGCGGGCGATCTGCTCGGGGCCATTGCCGTATTTCTTGTCGTCTGCAATCGCATCGTCCAAGGCCGCGAGGACCACAGCGGCGAACAGTTTGCGGGCTCGTTGGCCCTGCTCGTAATTGAAGGCCGAGCCGTCAACGAAATCGCGCATTCTTCCGTCCTTTGTTATTGCTCTTGCGTTTCCTGGCGTGAGGGCCATCTAGGCCTTTCGGCCCCCGATTCGATATGGCTTGGGTCACATGGCAGCTATGCGCTTAACGCATGGCACCTTTGCTCGTTTCCAAAACCTGGTCCTTCGCGAAGGATCGCATTGAACGCGAATTAAGCGCGGGCGCCCGAAATTCAAGGGCTGTCATTCGCGAAGCGCGAAACCCGTATCGCATCAAGAGCCGGTTAATATTCTGTAAACATTACAAGTTTACGGGATGGGCGCAGCGAAAAAACCTTTGGTGCCCCAGGTGCGGCCGATCGTCGTTTCCTCTGCGTCACGATGTTCCGCAAATCTCCGCCGTGGGGCTTGCGCTTTTCGAAACAGTTGATCCGCGGCGGTCATAAATAAGTGACCACGGCCTCGCCAGCCGACAACTCGCCATCGGCGCGCCCGAAGCGTAGATAGGCGATCGCGCGATCGCCCGAACGCGTGAAAAGACGCCCCACGCTGCGATCTTCGGAGGTAATCTCGGTACCCGGTTCCGCGGGCCCTTCGACACCTACGGTGACGAAGCCTTTGCGCAGCTCTGTTTTGTGCTTCATCCGCGCCGTGACCTCTTGCCCGACATAGCAGCCCTTGCGGAAATCGACGCCATTCAGCTGAGCGAACCCGGCTTCGAGGATGAAAGTGTCGGGGGTCAGTTCGATACCGGTCTCGGGGATGCAATGCTCGACCCGGATCGCATCCCAATCGGTGCCGTCATCGCCCACCTCGTCGCCGTAAAGCCGCCAGCCCATGTCGGGATGGCGTGGATCGGTCAGCGCGCCCTCGGGTGCCGGACCTGTGCCGCGGTAGACCTTCAGATCCGAGGGTGCGATCGCGACGTCGGCGCGGAGCTTGTACATGCCCAGTCGTTTGATCGTCGCCTCGGCGATGCTTTCGTCGATATCGATGACGATCGCGTCGCCTCGCGCTAGCAAGAAGAAATCGGCAAGGTATTTTCCCTGCGGCGTCAGCAGGGCGGTATAGACCAGCCCGTCTTTCACGTGGCGCACGTCGTTCGTCACCAGCCCTTGCAGGAAGTGCTCGCGATCCGTTCCAGTGATCTCG
The DNA here is from genome assembly GCF_001940525.2 of Thioclava nitratireducens. Lineage (NCBI taxonomy): Bacteria > Pseudomonadati > Pseudomonadota > Alphaproteobacteria > Rhodobacterales > Paracoccaceae > Thioclava > Thioclava nitratireducens. The sequence goes on along the minus strand of NZ_CP019437.1, from coordinate 3,678,559 downwards.
TAGAGAATGCGCTCGGCCATGGAGGTCTCCTTTCCCCGCCCATGTAGGCAGCCGGGGCGGGAATGCCAACTCAATCGAGAAGCTGCATCCGGCACAGCCCCGCATAGGGCCCGTTCTTGGCCAGCAGTTCGTCATGCGTGCCCTGTTCGACGACCTGACCTTCAACCACCACCACGATCTTGTCGGCGTTGCGCACGGTCGACAGGCGGTGGGCGATGACCAGCGTCGTGCGGCCCTCGCTGAGCTCCGAGAGCGCCTGCGCCACCTTTGCCTCGGAGACGGTGTCAAGCGCCGAGGTCGCCTCGTCGAGCAGCAGGATCGGCGCGTCGCGCAGCACGGCGCGCGCAATCGCGACCCTTTGCCGTTGTCCGCCCGAGAGCGCCGAGCCGCGCGGGCCTGCGCCGGTATTGATGCCGTTCTGCAGAAGGTCTGTGAACTCGGTCACGTGCGCGGCTTCGAGCGCGGTCTGGATATGGTCGGGATCTACCTCCTGCCGGCCGAGCAGGACGTTCTCGCGGATCGTCTCGTCGAAAAGAGCCGAGTCCTGCGACACGGTCGAAAAATGCTGGCGCAGTTCGGCAAGGCCGAGATCGCTCAGCGGCGTGCCGCCCAGAGTGATGCGCCCGCTATCGGGATCGACGAGCCGGGTCAGCAGGTTGAACACGGTGGTCTTGCCCGCGCCCGAAGGGCCGACGAGTGCGGTGGTCTGGCCGGGCTCCGCCACGAAGCTGAGGCCGCGCAGGACATGCTTGTCGCCGTAATGCAGATGTACGCCGTCGAACTCGATCCGCGTGGTCTCGGGCAGGGCGGCGGGTGCGCGGGCGAGGTGATCGACGGTTCGGTATCGAACAGGCGATAGATCCGCTCGAGGCTCGCCGCCGCCCCGTCTGCCAAGAGCCCGCCGAATTCGCGAGGCGGCGAAGCGGCTGGAAGGCCAGCGCCATTGCGGTGAAGAAGGACATGAAATCGCCGACCGAACGCTCGCCCGCCATGATTTCCTGACCGCCGAGGATCAGTACCAAGAAGAAGCCAAGCCCGGTGATGATGTCGATCATCGCG